>CAZDEM010000048.1:2285-11013 GCA_964504315.1 uncultured Sulfurimonas sp. | reverse complement strand
CTACGCCCTCATTCGTCATTTTTGTCATCATATAGTTACATGTACCGTTCATAATACCCATAATAGACTCTATGTGATTGGCAGACAAACCATCACGAAGAGCCGTTATAATCGGGATTCCTCCGGCAACACTCGCTTCAAATTCAAATGCTTTGTCTTTTGCGATTTCTTGCAGTTCGTAACGGTGATATGCCAGAAGTGCTTTGTTTGCAGTCACTACGGCTTTGCCTGATTTGAGTGCCTTTTTCACCACTTCAAAAGGTTCTTCTACGCCGCCCATAAGCTCTACAACGATGTCTATCTCATCATCATTCAAAATATCATCCACATTGTCCGTGAGCTTTATATCTAAACCTCTCTCTTTGGCAAGGTTTTTAACAACACCGCTTTTGACTACTATGTCAACACCTGCACGCGCAGAAATAACATCCGCGTTATCTCTTAAAATCTCTGCTACGCTAGTTCCAACGGTTCCGACACCGATTATTCCGACTTTTATCATTACTTTTTACTCTCTTTATTGCAGCCGTCAAACTGTTTTAAAAATTCTTTGATGTTTCTTGCCGCCTGACGGATTCTGTTGTCATTTTCTATGAGCGCTATACGAACATAGCCCTCACCATATTCTCCAAAACCGATTCCAGGAGCAACCGCAACACCTGCTTCAGTCAGCAGACGTTTTGAAAATTCCAAAGAACCCAGATGTGCGACACAATCAGGAATTTTTGCCCATGAGAACATAGTCGCTTCATTCTTTTGTATATGCCAGCCTGCACGAGCGAATGCTTCTATTAAAACTTCCTGGCGATGATTATATTTATTTGTAATATCACTCACACAGGTCTGATCGCCGTTAAGAGCAACAGTAGCCGCAACTTGAATAGGTGTAAACATTCCATAATCAAGCCATGATTTTATCTTTTGCAATGCACCTATGAGTTTTTTATTTCCTACAAAAAAACCAACACGCCAACCAGCCATATTGTAAGATTTTGAAAGAGTAAATGACTCTACGGCAACATCTTTTGCTCCAGGAACACTCATGATAGAAGGTGTTTTATAGCCGTCAAAAGTGATGTCGCCATAGGCAATGTCAGAAATAACATAAAATCTTTTCTCTTTTGCCATTGCAACCAGTCGTACATAAAATTCAGGTGTAACTGTAGCTGTTGTAGGATTATGCGGAAAATTTACCAAAACATATTTTGGTTTTGGAGAGCTCTCTTTAAAGACCTTTTCTAAACTTTCAAAAAATTTGTCTTCATCAACACGATAATGTTCATCAAATTCTATACCGAATTTTATAACATTCCCACCGGCTAAAATGAAAGAATACTCATGAATCGGGTATGTAGGATCCGGAACAACTGCGACATCCCCTATATTCGTGATAGCATACGTAAGATGTGCATAACCTTCTTTAGAACCCATAGTTGCAACACATTCAGTTTCCGGATCAAGTGTACATCCATAACGGCGTGCATACCAGTCTGCTATGGCTTGGAGTAATTTCGGAATACCTTTTGAAGAGGAGTATCCATGTGTTTTCGTTTTTTGGGCTGATTCGACAAGTTTGTTTCTTATATGTTCCGGCGTCGGACCATCTGGATTTCCCATTGAAAAATCTATAACATCTTTACCGGCACGGCGCTCAGCCATTTTTATATCATTTACTTCCGCAAATACATACTTCGGCAGTCTCTCAACTCTATTAAAATTAAACTCATCAAACATTTTTTACCCTATAACCTGAAATAATTAATGGTATTTTAGCGAAAAATTATTAGAATAAAGTTACGGTCTGTGAATTACCTTGTACCGCTTGGATACAAAAGAAGTTTATCTTTAACATTTTTAAGTGTATACATATCCGATATTTTAATATATTTCGCATTTTTAGGCATATTAAGCATCAATTTTTTATAAATTTTATCTTTTTTGAAGAGTTTTAAAAGATGTAGTGATGCATCATAATAGGCAATATACGGGTACCATCTGTTTCTTCTTGAACTTTTGATTTTCAGGCTTCTGATTTTTGAAATATCGAGCCAATGCGCATAGAGAGAGCGCTTGAGTTTTAACTCTTCACCGGCATGTAACTGTGCAACATTGAGATATCCATTTGTAATATCAATTGTATATGTCCACTCTTTGGCAGAATTTTTTTCTACATCAACAATATTACATCCGCTTTTATGCAGTTCATTTTGCAGTATCAAAGGGTCTGTTGCATACTCTGATGTTAAATTTATGCTCCATGTAAATTCAGAAGCATCAAAATTTGAAGCAGTTGTCACATACCGAAAATAACCAATATTTTGCAGCGTATCTTCCATAATTTTTACAAAAAACAGAGGAAAACCGCTTGTCTTAAAATTAAGTCGAAAATCTTGCGGTGACTGAAAGAAAAGATTTAACAAACCATTGTCTTTAAGTGTCTGTATAACCTTCACGGCATTAACTCTATCTTTGACATAAAAAGAGGATTGTGGTTCAAAAATCACATTTATAAAATCTTTATTGGCCTCATATGATTTTTCACTTAAAAAGCTCTTTATTTTTACAGTCAAAGGATCTTCTTGCAAATCATCACAATATGCGAAACTAAACAACAGCAGTATTGCAACTATGGCTTTTACCATGAATTACCTCGGTTAAGTCTCTTAAATTCATCAACACTAAGCCGGGTAACTGTACCATCTTTATAAAGTAGTCTGAGTGTTTTTTTTGAATTAAATTTCTTTTGCTCTGAATTAATAATTACATTAATATATCCATGTCCAAATATTAAAAGCCATTCTTTATTTGGATCTAAGTCAAATTCCCCCGTAAATGTCTTTTGATATTTTTTATTTGTCTCTACATCAATGTAACCCATCCAGACTTTTGATCTTGCAACAATTTTAAAGCTTGTTTGCAAAGCTTTTTCTTCTTTAACCATAGGGGTGCTCTGCAGATTTTCTTGAGTTACATTGACATCTTCTAGTGTTTTATTTTCATCTTTTTGACTTGTATTTGCATCAGGCACAATAGAATTAATATTTTTCTTTGCATTACTAATGCTTGTGCTATTTACTGTTGTAGTATGGTTTTGCATATTTTTATTTGCATATTCCACTGTATAGAAAAGAGCGACAAGGAACATTACCATGGCGATTAAAATATAAAAGAGTGTAAAATTTCTGCTTTTTTTTGGTGCTATAAAAATTCCATCTTCCGTTGTTGTTTCAATAGGGTTTCTTTCATCATAATAGGCAACTCCGGCACTCTTAAGTTCACTCAAATCAATGTTATACTCCCTTTGCAGTATGGAAACAAAGCCTATAAAATGAATTTTGGTAAGCCCGTCAAAGCTCTCATGTAAAATGGCTTGTATATGTATAACCGGTATATGCGTATCTTCATATATTTTTTGAGCACCAATATCTTTTAATTTTTGCAGTCCATCATTGTTCATATCTCATCCTGTCCATTAAAATAGCTCCGGCGACACTTACATTAAGCGAGTCAAAATCATGTGCCATTTCTATACTTACAATATTGTCTAGTTTGGAACTCACTCTAGAAGTAAGACCTTCACCCTCATTGCCTAAGACCAAAAGCCTTTTTTTTACAATTTTTGCATCTCTTATATCAACTCCACCCATGTCCGCACCATAACTGGTAAAACCGGACATTTTAAAATCATTTAATAAATTGTGAATGTTATTCTCAACGGCCAAAGGCATATCAAAGAGTGCGCCTGTACTCGTTCGAAGCAATGGTTCAATATTAAGATGTTTGATACCACTCACAATAATTGCATCTACACCCAGAGCATAAGCACTTCGCACAATTGCTCCGATATTGCCGACATCCGTCAGTCCTGCCAAAACAATAACGAAATCTTTGTTTAAAAACGTTTGGTAATCATGAAGCTTGTAATCTTCTACCTCTGCCAAAAAGCCTTGATGATTGGCATTTTTACTCATTTTTACTGCTGCTTCGTTGGGAATGCGCTTTATCTCAAAGCCTATTTTCATTAGACGAGAATACTCTTTTTTATCAAGTTCCTTTGCCAGGTACAAAGTCTTTATTTTTTGCGGATAGTTATTGATTAAATAATATATTGGTTGTTTTGCATAAATTAACATAAGAGTATTTTATCTAAAAAAAGTGTTAACTTACACTTTTTTATTAAATTTTTGGCTAAAAGTCTTTTTTAGAGTAACTATAATAATCTTTGATATATCTCTTTTATATTTTCGCCCGTAATTTTATTGATGAGTTTTGCTTGTACTTTTTTAGGTAAATCAAGCTCTAAGATATCATTTTCACTTACTGCTGAACTGTTTTGCGCGGCACTGGCTTTAATGACGACTACCCATTCACCACGAAAATTTCCATCTAAACTTTTAAGTATTTCGTCAGCTGTTCCACGCAGGTATCTTTGATATTTTTTCGTTAACTCTTTAGCCAAAAATATTTCTCTACTCGGTGCTTCTTTATCAAGTTCTAAAAGCAGTTTTTCCAAACGGTGCGGAGATTCATACAGTACTGTTGTGTATCCGCTATGAAGTGCTCGTTGCAGACCTTCACTTCGACTACTGCCTTTGTGGTCGAGGAATCCGAAGAAGAGCATTTGTGTTTCACAAAATCCGCTTGCAACAAATGCGGTAAGTACTGCATTTGCACCCGGAAGAACATCATATTCAATATTATGTTCTAAACAATATGAAATTAAAACCTGTCCCGGGTCACTCACACCAGGCATACCGGCATCGCTTGCATAGACAATATTTTGTTCAAAAAAAGAGGGTTCTAGTTTTTCAACAAAAGCTTGTTCGTTGTGAGAGTGCAGTGAAATAAATTCTTGATTTTCTTTAAACTCAGTGTTGTAACGTTCTTTAAGAATATGAATGAGTTTTTTTGTGACGCGGGTATCTTCACAAAGAAGCGTATCGGCGCTCCTCAGAGCTTCAATAGCTCTAAGTGAAATATCGCCAATGTTTCCAATCGGAGTTGGAACGAGTGTAAGCAAGTTAAAAAATTATTTTTTATTGTAACGTGCGTTAAATTTCTCGATACGGCCAGCCGTATCAACCATACGCTCAGAACCTGTAAAGAATGGGTGACATTCATTACAAATATCTATTTTCATTTCTGGTTTTTGACTTTTTGTTACAAAAGTGTTTCCACATGCACATGTTACAGTACAATCAACTAACTCTGGGTGAATACCTTTTTTCATCTTTTTACCTTTTGATACTCGTCGAAGTACGAATATCTATATATTTTTTAAATCCGTATGGGGGCAGATTTTCTGAGCGCAATTATATCCAAATTTTTCTATAATTCATAATTTTTGGTCTAAACTAAAGAAGTACTTTAGAAGCAACCGCTAAAACGGCGGTCTCAGATCGCAGTATCATAGGAGTGTCAAGCCGAAAAACTTCCTGAGCGCTTAAAAGCTCTTTTTCTTTTTCAGAAAAACCGCCCTCGCAGCCGATGAGCACTCTTTTAAATTCAGCTTCATCTTCCAATATTTTGTCCGTAAAATCAAAGACTTTGGTATCAGGAAATTCATGTATAAAATCTGCTATATTTTTGTAGGTGTCAAATTCCATCATTTGTGTACGTCCGCACTGCTGATTTGAAGCTTCTAAAATCCGCTCATATCTTTTAAAATCAGGCTTAAAATTTTTCTGGCTTCGCTCACAATATATGAACGAAATTTTAGCCACACCTATTTCATTCAGACTTGCCAATACTTTTTCAACAGACTTTGAATCAATGACACACCAGGCTACATGTAACTCCTGTTTTGCTTTGATTTCCAAAACTTGTGAAGAGATCTTCTCTACATGCAAAGCGCGTGGTTCAATAGCAGCTATTTTATAAAGATGCAGAGTTTTTATATCTTCTTTATTACGAAATCCAAGCTCATCACCCTCTTTATGCCGACGGACTTTGACAAGATATTTATAAAGTTCACCTTTAATGCTGAAGTTTTGTTTACCTGCATTTGCTTCATATAAGTAAATCAAACAAGCCACCACATCCATGCAGCTATAATAACAATAAGAGCTATTTCAACATAAAATATTCGCATTGCAAAGTTTTTATATACTTTGAGTCCATGTTCTTTTTTTGAATTTATATATTTTAATGTTTTAGAACGTTTGACTTCTAAAATAATTAAAACCACAGATATAAAAATCATAGCAATATTTGCTATACTAAAGTTTAAATGTTTTGCAGCCATCATAACAATGCCGGTAAATATAACACTACCAAGCACCATAGAGCTTAAAGGCATTAAAAAAATACTCATTTTACGCTTATACTTGTTTAAATCATTTGCCGATTTTAAATACAAAATATTTATCAAAATAACACCTAAAAGTGCAACTGTGCCAAAAGAGTGGATACTTAATCCCATGTTATACATTTCATTCATAACGAAATTATATTATAATATGTCAATTAAACAAAGAGGATACATTATTATGACACTCAGCATTGAAAAAGCATTGGAATTAATTTATACAAATACAAAACAAAAATCTATAAAAATCCTTCCTATTGAAGAAGCTTTAGGTTATATATTGGCTCAGGATATCATAGCAACCCATAACCTCCCTCCCTTTGACAACTCGGCTATGGACGGTTATGCCGTAAAAATAGAAGACTCTGACAAATGTGTAAACGTACCATGCAGCGTCTTTGCCGGAGATGACTTTAAAGGTGAACTCAAACACGGTGAGGCTATTAAAATAATGACAGGGGCAAGAATACCACTGGGAACACAATGCATTGTACCAATTGAAGATGTGCAAGAGTGTGAAGATGGTGTCAAACTTCCTGATAACCTTATAATTTCTAAACATATTCGCCTTAGTGGTGAAGATATCAAGAAGGAAACAGTTTTATTGTCCCGCGGAGACAGAATTGACGCTCATCAAATCACTCTGTTGGCTTCACAGGGAATCAGTCATATAAAAGTATATAAAAAACCGCGTGTGGCACTTTTTGCTTCTGGTAATGAGTTGAAAATGCACTTTGAAAATGTAACAGATTATCAGCTTTACAATACAAATACACCGACCCTGCTCTCACGCACAAAAGAGCTTGGCTGTGAAGTTGAGTTTATAGGTACGGCGATAGACACCTTGGAAGATTTACATTTACATGTAAAGAGTGCCCTTGACTGTGACATCATTATAACTTCAGGAGGAGTAAGTGTCGGTGATGCCGATTTTACAAAAGAGGCTTTTGGTGCTTTTGGTTATGAAATACTCTTTGACAAAGTGGCAATCAAACCGGGTAAACCGACAACTTTTGGTAAAATCGGCGATAAAATTATCTTAAATCTTCCAGGAAACCCAATGGCTGCAGCACTCAATTTTGAACTTTTTGGCAGAAGTATTATTTATGCAATGAGCGGTGCAAAAGCAAAGTTTATAAATACAATAGATGCAAAAATGAAAGACGATTATAAAGTAAGAGCAGGCAGAAGAAGTCTGGTTCCTGGAAATTTTGACGGTGAATATTTCACCGTATGTGAGCAGTTTGCACCAGGCATGGTCTCACCGCTCGGGCATGCAAATGCTTTTATAATGATAGATGAATCTTGCGAAAAGATTCCAAAAGACACGAGAGTAAAAACCATAAGCACAAAATTCAGTTTTACAACCGATACCCTAAAAAGTCTGATAAGCTAAACAGACTCTGGGTTTATAAATTTCTCTTCATCTAAAAGCTTTTGCCATAGTTTTTTATCTTTGAAATCTTCTTGAACTTGCTTTGAAAACACTATCTCATGTAAGTCTATGTCTCCCATCTCTTTTGAGTAAGCATCTTCGGCAAAACACTGTGCATAACCGGTATCGGTCTCATGCACTATCACCGAATGCAAAGCAACCTCTTTTTCGCCGTTTATTGTTGATGTAAGGGAGAGAAGTTTGTCAATCATTACAAATATAACACGTGAAAATTGTTCTGCTGAAGGTGAAACCGGCAGTTCTACCCAGCGTGCAGAATGTTTTTTCATATCATGTACAAATTCAGAATTATCATCCCGCCACAGCGCAATAGCATGGTCAAAACTCTCAATCAAATCTTTCATATTCTGCTTCATCAAACCAAAATCATAGACCATCTGACCGTTATCTAGAAAGTTGGATTCAAACAGTAACTCGATTTTATAGGAATGTCCATGAATGGAGCTTCTGCATTTAATAGTCGAACATCCCCGCACAATATGTGCATTTTCAAATTTAAACAGTTTTCTAATAATCATAATACATTCCCCTTTTATACACCCTTATTCGCATCCCAAATTCTTATATGCAGTCTGTCACTGAAATTATACCCTTTGGCCTTACAAAACTCTATAAGCGGTTCGGTATTTTTTTCCAACTCTTTTTTACTGCCTGCCACAGGCATACAGTAAACCTTTGTTTGCGGCGAATGAATCGTCACACTCTCTATCTCTTCTTCTAAAGCAATATTTATAGACTCTTTGTCAATCGAAAATTTAAAAAAAGCATCTTTTGCATTTGAGGCGATATTATAAATGACATTGCCCCGCAAACGCTTGTTTATCGGTTCACCAGAGTTTGAAAGTTTGATAGAAAGAGCGAATACGCACTCTTTATAGACCGGATACTTTTCAAAATCAACAGCAAGAGAACCGTTTGTCTCGAAGGTTATTTGATGCCCCTGCTCTACCAATACTTCTAAAAAG
>CAZDEM010000048.1:0-2185 GCA_964504315.1 uncultured Sulfurimonas sp. | reverse complement strand
TTCATATTGCATCCGCCAAAACGAAAAAAAAGAGAAGGTGTGCCTACATACTTGCCTTCACCTTGAATAGAGTAAAAATGCTCAACGAGATAGATCATCCACCCGTCTCATAAAAAGCTCTGTTAGAGGCTTCATCATCTTCTCCACCCCAACGATTTTTCTCAGGTTTCGTACGTACCACTTCTTTTAAAACAGCCGCTGCACCTTTAATGTCCCCACGCTTGATGGATTCTGCGATACTCATTGCCTCGTCAAAATACAAACATGGTATAAGATTCCCTTCTGCTGTCAGTCTGATACGATTACACTGTTTACAAAAATCATCCCCATACGGCTCGATAATTCCAAATCTGTACCCGTCTTTCATTCTGTAATAATGCGAAGGGGATGATCCGTCAAACCCTTCATCTTCAAATTCATATTTTTCTTTTAAAATGCCTAAAAGCTCGGGTGATTTAAGTCCAGATATATCTGCTTTTGCAAATTTATTTTCCATGTACTCTATAAAACGGACACTCATATTACGCTCTTTACAATATTCTAATACATCAATAATCTCATCAGCATTCATGTTTTTCATAGGAACCATATTGACTTTTACTTTGAATCCGACTTTACGTGCTTCTTCAACACCCTCTAAAACATTTTTCAGAACATCTTTTCCGGCGATTGCTTGAGCCACTTCAGGCTTGAGTGTATCTATACTGACGTTGATGCGCTTGAGTCCTGCA
The DNA here is from genome assembly GCA_964504315.1 of uncultured Sulfurimonas sp. Taxonomy (GTDB): domain Bacteria; phylum Campylobacterota; class Campylobacteria; order Campylobacterales; family Sulfurimonadaceae; genus Sulfurimonas. Next base: position 1,454 of record CAZDEM010000048.1, on the reverse strand, counting down.
TCTTTAAGTCTTTGTGCTGTACCTTTAAGTAAATAAGCATTGGTTGTCATCGCCAAATCAATTGAAGGTTCATAATCATAAATCATTTTAATAAATTTGTCTAAATCTTCGCGCAAAAGCGGTTCTCCACCGGTTATACGAATCTTTTTTACACCCTCATCAATGGCAACTTTCATAAATTCAAACAGCTCTTCAAAACTTAATAAATTTTCTTTTGGAACCCACGAAAAAGGTTTTTCCGGCATACAGTATTGACATCGAAAGTTACATCTTTCCGTCACAGAAACTCTTAAATAGTCAACAACTCTATCATAGCTATCAATAAGCATTTTATATCCTAATTTTAATTACTGCTATTATATCTTTTAGAGTTAAAATTAACTTTATTCTCCATCATTTGGATCATAATAAAAAGTTGTTTCAGATACATCCTTTTGCTTTTGTTGAAGCTTTTTCTTTATTTTAACTTGAGGAGTCTCTTTTATTGTAGAAGCATTTGTAGTATTGTCTTTTTCTTCTTCATTTTCATCTACATATAAAGCTGTACTTTTAACATCTTTAGCAATACTCTCTTTTTGCACTTCTACTATTTGTAATTTTCCATCACTATTCTCACTAACAGTAAAATAATAATTTTTTGAAGCTTTTAATATCAGTTCAATACTCGCTTTTTGATTACCTTTTACAATGCTTATATTCGTTTTGCCGGCTTTAATTCCAAAACGTGTTTTTGTATCAGGAATTAAACTAACTTCACTGTCCTCACCATTAATATAAACTTTATATTGTGCATTTTTATCTGCATTTTTATCTAGATATATATAAACTACCCCACCACCGTAAAATATACTCTCTTTTTCAAATCCAACTTCCATGTTTGAACATGACACAAAAAACATCGCTGACAATGAGATTAAAACCAACATTACTTTTTTCATAATAGACTACCCTTATTTTTGATTAAACTATTATACATAAAATTATTAATTTCGTTATAATTTTATATGAGATTCAGAAAATTAAAAAAACAGACAAAACAAAAAAAAGAACAAAAAGTCAAAGTCATCTATGCTTTTTATCCCGATAAAATCAAAGCATTGATAACAGATTTGTTTATGATATATGCACCTATACTTTATATAATTGCATATCTTATAATGGGTGGCAAAGATGCTTTTCAATCATCACAAATTGCACAGTTTGCAGGAGTTATGCTCTATGGAGTTATATATGCCCTGCTAGTATCAAAATTTGGACAAACTCCTGGGAAAAAAGCATACAATCTTAAAGTAGTGGATGATAAAAGTTTAAAAAACATCTCTTTTTTAAGAGCTTTTGCAAGATTTGTTGCCTTTTTATTCTCAGCAACAATTATAATCGGTCTTATAATTCCTTTTTATAGAAAAGACAAAAAAGCTTTACATGATATTTTATGTCACACAGTAGAAATTAAA
>CAZDEM010000047.1:7244-11152 GCA_964504315.1 uncultured Sulfurimonas sp. | reverse complement strand
CATATATTTATTATAATCATAAAAATGCAGATAAATTTTTGAAAAAATGTGAATATCCTAAAATAATTAAAAAATCTTACGGGCCGTCAAATTACGGCGGTTATTTTGTGCATAAAGTAGATAATTATAAGGAAGCCAGAGAACTTTTTGATGAAAAAAGATACCATCCTCAGTATTTTCAGGATTTCGTTCCTATGGAAGCAGATATCCGTGTTATGCTCATAGGCCATAAGCCTGTATGCGCGTTTTGGCGTCGTGCTCCTGAAGGTGAATGGCTGACAAACACTTCTCAAGGCGGAAGTATGGATTATATGGATGTTCCGAAATCTGTTCTTGATTTAGCAGTAAAAGTGTCAAAAGCTGCAAAAGCAGAATACTGGGCTTGTGATGTTGCTTACGGTAAGGATGGTAAAGTACGCATTTTAGAGTGTGCTACTGCATTTGCTGCATTTCCTTATATACGAGATTGGATTGGTCAGTATTTGATGTGGTTACTCAGCGAGGGAAGATTCAAAAAACCTCATATGCCTATGTTTAACTGGGAAGAGTTAGGAAAGATTTCACCTGATTTACTCAGAACGATGCGACATATTACATTTGGACAGTTTAATGCAAGTTATGACGGTGCATATTTTGGAAATAAGAAAAAAATGTATGGCAAAAAAGAAGTTTATATGCATGAACTTGATGAAAAATACAAAATATATCCGATCAAACCTAGATACAGTGAAGAGTGGCCGAGTGAGACATGGAATTATCAAGATAAACTTTCTCTTAAGCCTTTGCGCTCTTTAAAAAAAGATTCCGATATTGAAGTGCCTGTACCGACCAAAGATGAATCAAATGAATCATTTAAGGATGAGGCAAAAATCACAAAAGATGAACTGAGCGATTTTTTAACATCTATAGATGGAATTGGTAAAAAGAAAGTTAAAAAAATAGTAAAACATTTTGGTGATGTGGAAGAAGTGATTGGTGTACTTCACCAAAATCCTAGCATGCTCACAGAAATAAAGGGCATTACTGACAAGCTTGTAAAAAAAGTAAAAAAGGCATGGAAAAAGCTTCTTAAATAAGAAGCTTTTTATTCGTTAAAACTTATCTTTTAAGCAACATTGTGTGCCATATATTTCCCTTTATGAGATTGGGCTACAACATTTTGTTTTATTTTTGTAGATGAAGTTTGCGGATTATAAGTAACTTGAACTATTTTTTTTCCTTTTGATTTAAGGTACTTTTCCACTGCAATATTATGTGGTTTATTTCCCCAATCCTCTCCAATAACAAAAATATCTACATCTAACTCTTTGCAAGCTGATACATATTCAAGCTCATGATATGCTTGTACATCATCTACGCATGTTAGAGCTTTAAGCATTTCTATTCTCTGCTTTAGCGGAATAACAGGAACATTTGGTTTATAAGAGTTTACTACTTCATCAGAAGCAACACCCACAACAAAAGTATCACCCAATGTTTTACAATATTCTAACAAAGCCAAATGACCAACATGTAACAAATCAAAAGTACCAACAGTATATACAGTCATAATTTAATCTCCTTTAGTTCATAGCTAACTTGACACACTTCTGCACAACAGAGTTATCAAAATATTATTAAAATTATCTTTTTGGATAAGATGAGAGAGCATTCACTACATGGAGTAAAATATAGTATATGAGGTCAGTTAGTAATATGATTTAGGGTATAATAGCATTTTTATGCTAAATGCTTGCTATCATTCTATCATTTCATCATTCAAAATTTATTTATCCCAAAGGACCCCATTTATGTCAAAAAATAACTCTACAACTAGAGAAATGCAACAACCGACCATTCTTTCTTATGTGAAAGATATTCCAAACCTTTTATCACTTTCAGGATTGGCTTGTACAGTCTTAGCTATCTATTTTAGTATTACAGGTCTTTATGAGGCGGCGATGATTGGTATGGTTTGGGCTGTTGCTTTTGATTGGGCTGATGGTTTAGTGGCTAGAAAACTAAAAGGCAGAACAAATACAGATGCTAAATTTGGTGGGCAACTTGATGTTTTAATAGATATAGTAAGTTATGGGGTGACTCCTGCTATTTTACTTTTGAGTTATGGACATTTTGAGCCAGTATATCTTCTAGGTGCATTTATAATGATAGCTGCTGCTGCAATTAGGCTTAGTTATTTTAGTACTTATGGATTAGCAGGCGGCACAAAATATACAGGACTTGCTCTTGACAACAATAGTTTGATTTTGGTTTCTATATTTTTATTAGAGGGTATTGTAAGTCATGATACTTTTTCAGTAATTTTATATATGAGTGGAGTTGGACTGGCTATTTTAAATGTATCCGAAATCAAAACACCAAAACTTTCAGGAAACCCTAGAAATGTCTATTTACTTGGGGCTTATACCTTAGGGATTACAGCTATTTATGGTTTACAACTTATCTAATATTAAGTCATTTTAACTATAATCAAACAAATAATTTATATCTTTTTGGGGAACGATTTTGAGCAAACAACCATCTTTTACGCACTTACATTTACATACCGAATACTCACTGCTCGATGGTGCAAATAAACTTTCAAATCTAGTCTCACGAGTCAAAGAACTTGGTATGACTTCCGTTGCTATGACAGACCATGGCAATATGTTTGGAGCAATTGACTTTTACAAGCAGATGAAGAGTGCCGGACTAAAGCCTATCATTGGGATGGAAGGATACATCCATAATGGTGAAACTTTGGGTGATAAAAGTACAAAACAGCGTTTTCATATTTGTTTGTATGCGAAAAACAGAAAAGGGTATGAAAATTTAATGTACCTCTCTTCAAAAGCATTTATAGAGGGCTTTTATTATTTTCCACGCATTAACAAAAACGAACTTCGCCAACATAGTGAAGGGCTTATTTGTACTTCTGCATGTCTGCAGGGCGAGGTAAACTGGCACTTAAATCTTCAAAATGAAAGAAATGTGAGAAATGGTGCCTTAGGTTATGAAGGTGCATTAAATGCCGCACGAGAATATCAAGATATTTTTGGAGATGATTTTTATCTTGAACTTATGCGTCACGGGATTGGTGACCAGCTCTATATAGATGAGCAGATACTTAAAATTTCGCGTGAGACAGGTATTAAAATTGTTGCAACAAACGATACACACTATACATATCCGGATGATGCACAATATCATGAAGCTTTTATGTGTATCGGGATGAATAAACTCTATGATGATCCAAACCGAATGCGTCACTCTGTTCATGAGTTTTATATAAAATCTCCAGACGAAATGGCAAGACTGTTTGCCGACATTCCTGAAGCATTGGAACATACTCAGGAGATTACAAATAAGATAGAAGATTTTGTGCCGATTGTAAAAACACCAACTCCACCAAACTTTAAATTTACACAAGAGTATGCAAAAGAAGAGGGTCTGGATATAGATTATCAAGACGATCCTCCTTTAGCTGATGATGCAAGTGAAGAGGAAAAGAAAAAATACTTGAGCGCAGCTGATAAAAATGATGCCGAGTATTTTATAATTAAGTGCCGTGAAGGTCTTGAAAAGAGATTGAAAATTGTACCGAGCGAACGTCATCAAGAATATCGTGACAGACTGGAATTTGAGATGGATATTATCAACTCTATGAAATTTCCGGGTTATATGATGATAGTTTGGGACTTTGTTAAAGAGGCTAAGCGTTTAGGCATTGCTGTAGGTCCTGGACGAGGTTCTGCAGCGGGTAGCCTGGTTGCCTATTCTTTGGAAATTACAGATATTGATCCTATGAAATATGACCTGCTTTTTGAGCGTTTTTTAAATCCTGAGCGTGTAAGTATGCCCGATATTGATATGGACTTTATGCAGGCTCGTCGTGGAGAAGTTATTGATTATGTAACGAAAAAATATGG
>CAZDEM010000047.1:0-7144 GCA_964504315.1 uncultured Sulfurimonas sp. | reverse complement strand
ATTTCAAATGAAGAGCTTTGGAAAAAGACACCTATTTATAAGCCATCTGGTGAAGATACCTTTGTAACACAGTACTCGCTTAACTATATGGAAGATGTAGATTTAATTAAATTTGACTTCTTGGGGTTAAAAACGCTTGATGTTATAGATAATGCCATTAAACTTATTAAACGTAGATATGACAAAGAGATTAACTGGCATGAAATAGACGAAAATGACTCAAAAGTGTATGATGTCATTCAAACAGGTGAAACGGTCGGTATGTTTCAAATAGAATCTTCTGGTATGCAGGACTTAAATAAACGATTAAAACCCTCTAACTTCGAGGATTTAATTGCGGTCTTGGCACTGTATCGTCCGGGTCCTATGGAATCTGGTATGCTTGATGATTTTATAGAGCGTAAACATGGACGTCAGGAAATTACCTATGTATTTCCTGCGCTTGAAGAGATACTCAAGCCTACTTATGGAGTGATTGTTTATCAAGAACAGGTTATGCAGATTGTACAGACTATCGGCGGATTCAGTCTTGGCGGTGCAGACATTGTTCGTCGTGCTATGGGTAAGAAAAAAGTCGATGAAATGCTTAAATATAACAAAGAGTTCTCAGAAGGTGCAGCAAAACAGGGACTTGATTATAAGACTGCATCAGAACTTTTTGACTTGATTGAAAAGTTTGCCGGATATGGTTTTAATAAATCTCACTCGGCAGCTTATGCTATGGTTACATTTCAAACTGCATGGCTAAAAACTTACTATCCAAATGAATTTATGGCAGCGCTTTTAACATCTGATAAAGATAATACAGAAAAAGTTGTCCGCTACATAGATGAAGTAAAGCGTATGGGTATTGAGCTTTCTCCTCCTGATATCTGTGACTCATATTTGGCGTTTTCAGCTATTACCAAAGAGAATCGTGAAATTATTCTTTTTGGTTTGGGTGGCATAAAAGGCGTCGGAGAAGCTGCCATACATGCAATGATTGAAGAGCGTGAAGAAAATGGTGATTACGCCTCTTTACAGGATTTTGTCAATAGAATTGAACCTTCAAAAGTTAATAAGCGTGTTGTCGAAGCCATTATAAAATCAGGTGGATTTGATAGATACGGCTACTCACGTAAAGCACTATTGGACCAAATAGAACTTATAGTAGAAACAGCAAAAAAAGCAAGTGAAGCAAAGAAAAATGTTGTAGGAAGTCTCTTTGGTGATGATGAAGAGATTACAACAGTCAGACTTGAGTTGAAAAATTCAGATGAGTATGAACTTAAAGAGATACTAGAGTTTGAAAAAGATACTTTGGGCTTTTATGTATCAGGGCATCCGATGGATGATTTTCGCCAAGAATTGGATGAATTAAACTATACGCTTTCTTCAGAACTTGAGAGTATTAAAGATGGTTCTTTTGCAATATTTATTGGAAAAGTTGAGGAAATACAGAAAAAAATCTCCAAAAAAGGAAATCAGTTCGGTATAGTGAACTTGATGGATTTTCATGGAAATATAGAAATTATGCTGTTTTCCGATAAGTTAGAACAACTAGGTGAAATGGATTTGGAAGAACCGGTTGCATTTAAGGCAAGAGTAACACATACTGATTTTGGACCACGCTTGAATGTAACAAAAATAATGACGCTCAAACAGGCAAAAAAAGAGACAAAAAAAGTTAAAACAGAGATTCAAGAAGCACCGCCTGAACCAATAAATCTGGCTGTAAGACTTAGTAATAATTTTGATGTATTGGAAAGTCTTTATAGTATGATAAGACAAAACCCGGGGAATCGACCGCTCAAAATAACAATAGTCTCAAAACTTCATAATGTTGTTATAGACTCTGCAATACGCGTAGATAGTAAAATTATTACTGCCTTGGATGGTAATGAATTTGTGGATATAATATAATAAATAATTGTAAGGGTATTTACTATGGCGTTTGAACTTATGGATTTGAAACAAAATAATTCGAGTTTACTAAATCTTTTAACACAACATCTTCCAGATATGCTGTGGGTAAAGGATTTAGAAGGTAAATATATATATGCAAACAAAGCTATATGCAATGATTTATTGATGGCAAAAGATACACAGGAACCTAGAGGAAAAGGTGATATTTTTTTTGCATTAAGAGAAAGAGAAGCACATAAAGAAATTGCTGATTGGCATACATTTGGAGAACTTTGTTTTAATAGTGATCAATTGGTGATTGACAGCAATAGGGCTATGAAGTTTGAAGAGTATGGGAATGTTAAGGGTAAACTTATGTATTTGGAGGTATACAAAGCTCCATTTTATGACAAGGATGGAAATATCATAGGAACTGTGGGTGCGGGTCGTGATATTACACAGTTGAAAAAAATTCAATTTGATTTAGAAAACAGTTTAGAAGAAATAGATACAAAAAAAGATCAACTGGAGTTTCAGGCAAATCATGATGCTCTTACCGGTTTGCCAAATCGTGTCCTTTTTATGGACAGACTAACGCAAGCGATTAAATTAGCTAAAAGAAAGAAACAACATGTTGCAGTTCTTTTTTTAGATATAGATGATTTTAAAAAAATAAATGATTCGTTGGGACATCATGTTGGGGATGAAGTTTTAATTGAAGTGGCACAAAGAATGTTACTTAAAATGCGAAAATCTGACACACTTGCAAGACTTGGTGGTGATGAATTTTGTATTATAATGAATGATATTAAAGATATAAACGATGTGTCTAAAATTATCGAAAATGGACTGGAAGCTTTTAGAGATCCATTTATTACGCGAGAACATACCTTGTATATAAGCATAAGTGTTGGCATATCTTTGTACCCGAATGATGGAAAAGATGCTATTACATTACTCAAAAATTCAGATGCTGCAATGTATAAAGCAAAACAAAATACTCGAGACAGATATAGCTTTTATGATGAAGAGATGACAAAAAAAGCATATGAAAGAATATTTCTTGAAACCGAGATGCGTAAAGCTTTTGAAAAAGATGAGTTTATCGTTTATTATCAGCCACAGGTCCATGCAAAAACAAAGATCTTAACAGGTATGGAAGCGCTTGTAAGGTGGCAACATCCTGATATGGGATTTATTTATCCTGATAGGTTTATTCCTCTGGCAGAATCAACGGGAATGATTATAAAGCTTGACAGGATAGTGATGAAAAAAGCAATTTCACAATTTTCTCGTTGGAAAAAAAGCGGTCTTGATCCAAAAAAAATTTCTATTAATTTGACAATGACGCAATTGGAAGAAGATAATTTTTATGATTTTATAGAAGAGTTGTTAGAATGTGAAAATGTTTTGGCAAGTGAAGTGGAATTTGAGATTACAGAGCGACAAATTATGTGTAATCCAAATGCGTCTATAAAAGCTTTACAAAAACTAAATACCTTAGGTATATCAGTTGCTATTGATGATTTTGGAACAGGCTATTCATCGTTAACTTATTTAAAAAGACTTCCTATCGATAAATTGAAAATTGATAAATCATTCATTGATAATATACCTGAAGATTTATCTGATTCTGCCATAGTAAAAACTATAATAAATTTATGTGAAAATTTAGAACTGCAAGTGATTGCAGAAGGTGTTGAAGAAGAAAATCAAAATAATTTTTTATTTGAAAATAATTGCGAAGATATACAAGGTTTTCTTTTTTCTCATCCAATTAACGCAAAAGATATGGAAGAATTTATAAAAACATACACTTAAGGATATAATTTGAATAAACAAGATTTCAATGAAGGGCTTCTAGGCTTTTTAGATGCTTCGCCAACGCCTTTTCATGCAACAAATAATATGTCGATGATGTTTGAGAATGCCGGATTTATAAAACTCAATGAAGTTGATAAATGGGAATTGGAGGCAGGACAAAAGTATTATGTTACTCGCAATGATTCTTCCATTATCGCTTTTACTTATCCTAAAACAGATCTAAAGTATATAATGGTCGGTGCGCATACAGACTCCCCAAATCTAAAACTAAAACCTAATCCTGTTATAAAAGAGCATGGCGCTGTAAAGTTTGGAGTAGAGAGTTACGGAGGGCTTCTTTTAAACCCTTGGTTTGACAGAGATTTGTCTCTGGCCGGTCGTGTAAGTTATCTTGATTCTAATGACAGACTTCAAAGTGCTCTTATTAATGTGCAAAAGCCAATAGCTGTTATTCCATCACTTGCTATTCATTTGGATGACAAAGCAAATAAAGATAGAACTGTTAACAAACAGACCGATATCTGTCCAATTTTGACAACAAATGAAGATTTTGATTTTGATGAATTTATTAAGTGGCAGCTTTCAAACATCGGTATTAATGATGTGAAAGAATTATATGCGAATGAACTGAGTTTTTATGATACGCAAAAGGCTGCATTTGTAGGCTTACGAGATGATTTTATTGCAAGCGCGCGACTTGATAATTTACTCAGTTGTTATACAGGAATGCTGAGTATTTGCAGTATACCTTCAGATAGAGCGATGCTTTTTATTGCGAGTGATCATGAAGAGGTTGGGAGTGAATCGACAAGCGGAGCAGGTGGCAGCTTTTTGGAAAATACTCTGCACAGAATGTTTGATGATTATGAAGAATATATGCAGATGGTGAGAAGTTCTTTGATGATTAGTGCGGACAATGCCCATGCTATTCATCCAAATTATCCTTCAAAGCACGATGCCAATCATGCGCCACATGTAAACAAAGGCGTTGTAATAAAAGTAAATGCAAATCAACGATATGCTTCAAATTCTGCCACTATTTCAAAGTTTATGAAAACAGCGGCAGAGTTGAATGAGCCGCTGCAAAACTTTGTGACAAGAAGTGATATGGGCTGTGGTTCTACCATTGGACCAATTACAGCAACAAGAATAGGAATAGACACAATAGATGTAGGCCTGCCAACCTGGGCTATGCATTCTATACGTGAGCTTGCAGGGAGTGATGATGCACACTCTTTATATAAAATACTGACAGGACTTAGGGTTTAATGGCATCTATTACTCCAGAAGAACTTGATGTTTTAATTCAGCAGACTTATAAGGTAGAAAATGAATTCAATGAACTCAAAGCATCTTATGCTCACCTGCAGGATACTGTTGAAAAAGTTGTAGAGTTTTTACCCAATGCTATTTGGATTCTTAACAATGACAATACGGTATTTTTACAAAATTCACATGCAAGAGAGTTATGGGAGCTTCTAAAACTTTTACAATATCGTGATGAAGATTACGAAATTAAGTTTAATGCCCGCTCATACCTTGTAAAAAGTTCTTCATACAAAGATAAAATTATGCTCAGTGTAACAGATATTACAGAGCAAAAACGCAAAGAAAATCTTGCTACAATGGGGCAGATGGCAGCACATCTCTCTCATGAAATCAGAAATCCTATCGGTGCTATTTCTTTGATGAGTTCTACACTGAAAAAACGGGTCATCCCTGAAAACATTCCCATTGTTGAAGAGATACAAAAATCAGTATACAGAATTGATAGAATAATAAAAGCAACTTTGATGTTTTCAAAAGGTGTTGAAGTTCAAAAACATGAAATTAGCTGGAGTCAGCTCAAAGAGTCCATAGATATGTCTATTACGTATTATGGATATTCTAAAGAGATAAGATTTGACTTTCCAAAAGATAATTTTATAATGAATGCAGACAAAGATTTACTTGAAATGTTGTTTTCAAACTTTGTCACCAATGCCATTGATGCTATAGAAGAAGATGATAATGAAGACGGACTTGTCGAAATAGTATATGACAATGATGAACAATATCACATATTTAAAATTTATGACAGCGGTATAGCAATAGACAATGAAAAAGAGCTTTTTGAAGCATTTAAAAGTACAAAACTTAAAGGGAATGGTTTAGGGCTTGTGCTTTCGCGTCAAATAGCTGAAGCACATGGTGGAAGTGTACGTTTATGTACTACTGAAAAAAAATGTTTTGAAGTGAAAATTAGAATATAAAATATATAATTGGAATAACATTTGCTAATATTTAGTTAAATATAAGGGAGACACTTTATGACAAAAGACAGAGATATTCTAAGTTTACTTGAGTATGTTAAGATTGACTCAAATACAGTCACTTGCTATTTTAAGTGTTCTCAAACAAATAAGAGTGTTGTGTCTGTCGTGCCATTTGAACCTTATGATGGAAAAATAGAGTTCTCATATAAAGATATTCTACTTCATCCTCTCAAGTCATATAATAGATATTATCACACACCAATTGTCATTTATGGCAATGAAAATGAAAATACAATAGTCTATAAAGCATTTAAAAAAGTATCTAATAAATTTAAATGGAATGCACAAAATAATAAATATATCTGTCTTTAGTCTAATAGTATAAGCTGTGTAGAACTTTTATATAATCTATTTTAATTACTTTTATCACACAAATATCACATAATTAAAATTAATATTATAAAGTCACTGTGATATAAGTTTTTTTTACTTTTTTAATCTTCTCTTAAATTACAAAATGTGATACTCCTTGTGATTTTAAAAAAAAGGAGATTTAAAACTATGAGAAAAAATAAGATATTAGTTTCTTTGGTTGCATCAGTTGCATTTATGTCCATAACAGCATCGTCTGCTTTGGCTTATGATAAGAACCCGCCGTTCAAATTAGATAAGCTAAAACAGTACACTGAAGTAGGAGCAGATGGAAAAAAAATTAGAGGCTATGAGCCGAAAAATGATTATAATGTGTTTATCAACTATGAACTTGGGATGCATTGTGTCGGTTTTAGTATGGATTACTGTTGTGTTATTCCGCCGTATAACTCTATTCAGGCACAGGCTATTGCAAGCGGTGAAAGCGGAAAACTTCCAAAACTTTTAAGTCCTGATGATGATGTAAAACTTTATTACTACACGAAAGATAATTCTTACAGTGAAGGTAATAAAATGAAGTACTGGTCGGTAAGAAAAGATGCAGACGGTGATGGACACTTGGATTCTGCCGGTGATAATGTCGCCAATTATGTTTGGACACATCTTTTTATCTATAAAGATTTAGAAGGCACAAAACCTGCAGGAGCGACTGATAAGGACAGACTTCGTATAGGTCGTCAGGTACCCGTTAGAATTGATGCAGGACCGTCAGGTATGCCACTCTCAGGCGGTTATCTCGCATATGCCGG
>CAZDEM010000046.1:5114-11239 GCA_964504315.1 uncultured Sulfurimonas sp. | reverse complement strand
ACCTAAGGGTTGATGAATCAAAATTCTAGCATGAGGAAGAGCATAACGCTTCCCTTTTTCACCAGAACATAATAAAAATGAACCCATAGATGCAGCCTGACCAATACAAATAGTCGCTACAGCTGGACGAATATAATTCATAGTATCAAATATTGCCATACCTGCAGTTACAACACCACCGGGAGAGTTAATGTAGAAATAAATATCTTTTTCAGGATCTTCTGCTTCAAGAAATAAAAACTGTGCAACAATAGTCGAAGCCACAGCATCATTAACCTCTCCGCTAAGCATAACAATTCTATCTTTTAAAAGACGAGAATAGATATCATAAGAACGCTCACCGCGTCCTGTTTTTTCAACTACATAAGGAATATAACTCATAACTTATGCTTCTAATTTTTCGTTTAAAAGTGTTGTTAAAACTTTATCTTCCACCATTGACATTTGGATTGCAGGAAGGTATCCGGCATCTTTATAATACTCATACGCTTTTTGAGGATCTTGACCCGTTTGCATTGCTTCAAAATAAATAGTCTGCATAACTTCCTGCTCTTCAACTTTTACACCAAGTTCTTGTGCTAAAGCATCTATGATAAATGTAGCTTTTACACTTTTCATTGCATCATCACGGAAACTTTCACGAAGCTCTTCTAATTTTTCAGGATTTTCACGAAGTTCTTTGATCTCATCTTCACTCATTTGAGATGCTTTTTTATTGACCGCCATATCAATTTCTTGATCAACAACAAATTCAGGAAGATCAAAATCAATTTTTTCAACTAATATCTCTAAAAGTTTCGGCTTTACCTCTTCATTGTAAAGTTTTGTAAGTTTTTCCTGCTCAAGCGCTTTTTTAACTTCTTCTTTTAGCTTTTCAAGCGTTGCATCTTCTTCACCCGGAAGTAATTTTTTTGCCAACTCGTCATCAATGACAACCTCATCTTTAACTTTAACGCCGTTTACTTTTACTTTAAACTCTGCATCTTTGCCTGCAAGCGTGTCTGAACCGTAATTTTCAGGGAAAGTTACATTGATAGTAAGCTCTTCATCTCTTTTTACGCCGATTAACTGGTCTTCAAAACCGGGAATAAACTGCCCAGAACCAAGTTTGAGTTCAAAATTCTCTGCAGCACCGCCTTCAAAAGCTTCTCCACCTATAAAACCTTCAAAATCAATAACAGCAGTATCACCCTCTTTCATTTTACGGTTGCGTTTGATGTCAACTAAAGGTGCCTGATTTTCAGCAATCTCTTTAATTCTTTCTTCAACTTCATTGTCCGTTACTTCAGGCTTTTTAAAATCAGGAACTAAAGATTTAACATCAGCCAAATCAATTTGAGGACGCATAGCTACTTTTACGGCTACTTCAATTTTATCATCACTTTTATCAAATTTAGAAATAGTCGGCTCACCAATCAAAGATGCATTGTCAATGTTCAACTCTTCTAAACCTTTTGCGAGAACTTCACGAAGCGCTTCAGCTTCAGCATCTTCAACAAGTTTGTCACCATATTGCTTTTTGATGATAGCAACAGGAACTTTTCCTTTACGGAAACCTTGAACATTAGCAGTTTTAGAGAGTTGTTTAGCAATTTTTTCTATATTTGCATTTACCTCATCCATAGAGATTGTAGCTTCAATTTGAGCATTTGCACCATTAATTTTGTTTGATTTGATTTCCATCAATTTCCTTTTATTTGTATTATTCATATAGTATGCATACTATTATTTTAGGCAATCATACCAAAAATGTGCTTTTTTTGCGATTAATTTTTGCATAAATTTGGTTTGAAATTTAAAATAAGTATCCACAAAACAGCAAAATCTATCATCACATCGGCAAAATTAAAAACAGCAAAATCAAATCCGCAATGCCAATAGACCATATCTACAACACCGCCATGAATAAATCTGTCGTAAATATTTGAAAAAGCGCCTCCAAGAAGTATCCCTCCGGGCAGAGCATAACATATTTTTCTGAGATACAATATATAGGCAAAAACACCACTCACAAGCAGAAGTTGAATATATTTTAAATACTCGTTTAAAAAAGCAAACATAGAAAAAGCGACGCCTTTGTTATAAACAAGTATCAAATCTATACAATCCGTGTAATAACGAAACCCTTCTACAAACAAGGCTTTTATGTTCTGATCAATTATAAATACGCCTGCCAGACTAAAAAGCAATATCGCAGACAAACGCAGCATTTTATTATTATAAGTCATTTAATGCTTTTTTAAAAAATTCTACTATTTCATCCATCTTTTCATTCATGATATCACGTTCTTTACACTCCAAAAGAACTCTGAGTTTGTTTTCTGTTCCCGAGTAACGAATCAAATGACGAATACCCTCATCTTCTAAAGCATGAAGCTTTTCATCCAGTGAAGCGATTTCATTCAAAGGCTTTTTTGTCTTTACATGTAAGTTTACCAGCTTCTGCGGATACAAAGGGAATGGTCGTAAAAGCTCTGATGCCGCTTTTTTCTTATCAATGAGCAGCGCAAGCACTTGAAGCGCAGCCACAAGCCCGTCACCCGTTTTTGCATAATCATTTATAATAATATGCCCGCTCTGCTCTCCGCCAAAATTAATGCCCTGCTTTTTCATAATCTCCAAAACATGTTTATCACCGACATCTGAACGAAAGAGTTTCAATTTATGCTCTGACATATAATCTTCAAGCCCCTGATTGCTCATAACAGTTGCAACAATGCCCCCGCCTTTAAGTTTGTTCTGTTCATGCAGATGCACGCCAAGCGCACCTAAAAGCTGGTCACCGTCTACAACTTCACCTTTTTCGTCCACAACAACAAGTCTGTCGGCATCACCGTCAAGTCCTATACCCAAATCAGCTCTATACTTTACGACACAGTTACATAAATCTTTTGTATGCAAAGCACCGCAGTCTTCATTAATGTTAAAACCGTTTGGTTTGTCATGCAATACAATCACCTCAGCACCCAGCTCTTCTAAAACCGTCGGACCAACCTTATATGCTGCCCCATTTGCCGTATCAAGCACTATACGCATTCCCTGCAATGTCATATGCACCGGAAAAGAGTTTTTTAGCTGGACAATATAGCGCCCTATGACATCATCAATACGTTTCGCTTTTCCTATTGCCTTGCCTGTAACCTGAGATTTTTCAAGAAATGCATCGTTAAAATATATATTTTCTATCTCTTTTTCTATCTCACTGGAAAATTTATCCCCGTGAGCGTTAAAAAATTTGATACCGTTATCTTCATAAGAGTTATGTGAAGCAGAAATCATAATCCCCGCATCACAGCGCATATTTTCTGTTATGTATGCAATAGCCGGTGTAGGCATAGGCCCCACTTCAATCACATCATACCCAATAGCCGTCAAACCACTCACAATGGCGTTTTCTATCATATAACCGCTTCTGCGTGTATCTTTTCCAACCAGTATTCTGTTCGTCACAGCAGATGATTTTAAATAAATCCCCGCAGCCATAGCCACCTTCATAGCAACCGAAGCACTTAAAAAAGAACCTGCCTCACCTCTCACACCATCAGTACCAAATAATTTCATATTCACTCCACTCATATTTCATAAAATATCTTCATTTTATTATAGTAGTTTACACAAAGGATTAAAAAAAGAGACTCAGACCAAAGGGAGGATTCGCTCTCTTTTTTTCAGCCTTTTTGTAAACGGTTGTCTTAATTTGAGCCATTTTACCACCCTTTAACTTAATTTTAATTATTTTTAAGGTAATATTTCGCACTTAAATTCCAAAAAGGACTCATTAAATGGCAAATCACAAGTCATCAATTAAGAGAATTCGCCAGACACTCGTTCGTACTGAACGTAATCGTTTCTATAGAACTCGTCTTAAAAATATCGTAAAAGCAGTTAGTTCAGCAGTTGAAGCTGGAAACAAAGAAGAAGCACAGGCAGCATTTAAAGTTGCAAACCAACAAATTCATAAATTTGTAAGCAAAGGTATCTTAAAAAAAGAGACTGCTGCTAGAAAAGTAAGCCGTCTACACAAAACTGTAAACGCAATATAAGGTAAGCTACAAATGCTAGCAGATAAACTTACACCGTTTATCAACCGCTATAACGAACTTAGCGAATTGCTAAGTTCGCCTGACATAACCTCTGACATCAAACGAATGACAGAACTCTCCAAAGAACAATCTTCACTTTTACCAATCGTTGAAAAAACAAAAGAGTATAAAGCACTCATAGAAGAAATCAGTGATTCAAAAGAGATGCTTTCAGACCCGGAAATGGGCGATATGGCAAAAGAAGAGCTCAAAGAACTGGAACCGCAGATACCGCTTATAGAAGAAGAAATAAAAATGCTTCTTCTGCCAAAAGATCCTAATGATGACAGAAATATCATTGTAGAACTTCGTGCAGGTGCCGGTGGTGATGAAGCAGCAATCTTTGTCGGAGATTTGTTTGATGCTTATACGCGTTATGCTGATTTAAAAGGATGGAAAATAGAGCTCATGAGCAGTTCTCCATCTGATGCAGGCGGATATAAAGAGGTTGTTGCACTTATTAAAGGCGAACAGGTTTACAGCAGGTTGAAATACGAAGGCGGAACACACCGTGTTCAGCGTGTACCACAAACAGAAAGTCAGGGACGTGTACATACTTCTGCTATTACAGTAGCGGTTATGCCTGAAGTTGACGATGTTGAAATTGAAATTAGTGAAAATGATTTAAAGATTGATGTTATGCGCTCATCAGGTTGTGGTGGACAGTCCGTCAACACTACCGACTCGGCTGTTCGTATTACTCACCTGCCATCAGGACTCGTTGTAACCAATCAAGATCAAAAATCACAGCATAAAAACAGAGAAAAAGCAATGAAGGTTCTAAAAGCAAGACTCTATGACCTTCAAATGCAAGAAGCTCAGGCAGAAGATGCTGCACAGCGTGCCGCACAAGTAGGCACCGGTGACAGAAGTGGAAGAATTAGAACGTATAATTATCCACAAAACCGTATCAGTGATCATAGAATCAACTTAACGCTTTACCGCTTAAATGAAATTATGAGCGGCGGTCTGCTCGATGAAATCATCGAACCGTTGATAGCTGATCATCAAGCAAAAATTGTAGAAGCAGCAGGACTGTAATAAGTTTACATGTAAAGCTTTTTTTGTTCTCATGTAAAGCCTTTTTGCTCTTCGGAAGCGATGCTTTAGCTTCGCCTTTTAGGCTTTAAAGTCGCACAGCCTAGGTTAAAACCTAGGTTCCGATAACTTTATTGGACTTCCCACTCCGTTTCAAACGTCTTTTTCACACGCCCTTTAAAAGTTATGGTTTTCCCATTATGCCCCAAATAAAGCGTATCGCCGCTTGTCGGATAGACTTCTATATTATTCTGAACCTTTCCCTCTTTATAAGCTCTGTAAAAACAAGCAGCCATTCCCGTCCCGCAGGCTAATGTCTCATCCTCTACTCCGCGCTCATAAGTACGAACTCTTAAATTACCGTTCTCTACATACATAACATTTACATTTGCGTTATAAACATAACGAAGTTCACGCGCTTCTTCTGTGTCAAACTCTTTTATATTCTCAGTATATCTTACCAAATGCGGTACTCCGGTATTTATCAGCCACCACGAATGCCCGCCAAATTCTATTTCGGTTTCTATAATCTCAGGAGGAGTAAGTTCTGAGAGTACCATACCACTTCTAGGTGTATTTTCTGTCACTTGAGCCCCGATAACACCGGCACCGGTTAAAAAATTCATTTTTGCAGGTGCCAGTTTGTTATTATAGGCATAGTGCGCACAGGCACGGCTGCCGTTACCGCACATATCAGCATGGCTTCCGTCAGAATTATAAAATTC
This sequence comes from uncultured Sulfurimonas sp., assembly GCA_964504315.1. Taxonomy (GTDB): domain Bacteria; phylum Campylobacterota; class Campylobacteria; order Campylobacterales; family Sulfurimonadaceae; genus Sulfurimonas. The sequence goes on along the minus strand of CAZDEM010000046.1, from coordinate 5,394 downwards.
CCATTCAAAATCATACTCTTCGTGAGGTACAACCACTATAAGCCCGTCTGCACCGACACCCTCTTGACGATGGCACAATATTTTTGCCAGTTCGTAACGCTCTTTTTTTTGTCTGTCGTGAAATATTACAAAGTCATTTCCGTTTGCACTGTATTTTGCTATTGTCATTTTTTGTATATCTCCTTTATTTTTTGTACGAACTGCTCTACTTCATTTTGCAGGTGTTTTAGGTTCTTTGAATTATCTATTATCCATGTTGCTTTACTTTTTTTTTCATCAA
>CAZDEM010000046.1:0-5014 GCA_964504315.1 uncultured Sulfurimonas sp. | reverse complement strand
TTTAGGTTCTTTGAATTATCTATTATCCATGTTGCTTTACTTTTTTTTTCATCAATCGGCATTTGAGAAGCAATCCGCTTTAAAGATTCCTCTTTCGAGTAACCGTTACGCTTCATAAAACGCTCAAGCTGAATATCTGCAGGTGTATACACAACAACACTCTCTTTAATGTCATAATTTGAGTTTTCAAAAAAAAGCGGAATATCTATAAGGTAAGGAAATTTAAAACTGTCCTGCTTTTCACTTCGTTTTTCTATTTCTGCTTTTATTTTTGGATGCAGATATGCTTCTAATGTTTTTTTTGCCTCGGGATGTGAAAAAATATAACTGCCGAGTTTTGCACGATCAACTCTTGTGCCATTAATGTACTCTTGTCCAAATGTTTTCTCAACCCAGTCAACAGATGCATCAAGAATTTCATGCGAAATCGTGTCTGCATCAATCACCCGCATTCCGTTGAGCGCCAAAAGTGAAGCTACCGTACTTTTTCCAGTAGCAATACCCCCGCTCAACGCAATAGCATACTCATAAGCCATTAGTTTTTAATAATGCCCAAATACTCTTTTCTTACATTGTTTCCCGTAGCAAAAGCAGCAGGATGCACATCACAGTTGTAATACTCCAGCCCGTCAAGCAGATCTGTTCTTTGTAGTATGATATCAGCTGTTGGATGATACGCTTTTGATGCCAAAAGTGCTGTTTCGCCGTTGCCTAGATTATACGGCATTATAATTTTTGCATATTTGCCTAAAATTTGCATAATTCTTTTATTTTCTGAAACATCATCCAAAGAAGGATGCGTTGTTACCAAAAGTCCGTCATCTTTAAGAACACGGTTGAAATGTGCCAAAACGGCAGCATCAGTTTCAAGTTCTGAGATAATTACATCATACTTGTCATCTGCAGCCTCGCGAAGCAGATTAATATCTGCAGACAGCACATCACAGCTGATATCGTCATTTTTATACCTTTGTATCTCTGACACAAAGCCCGCTGAGTTTGAACTGATGATGAGAACATTGTTAGGTTCTTTATGTGTACACAATCCTACATGTACCATCATCTCATTATATATAAAATTTTTCATTCTTAAAATTCCTGTTGTGGGCTATACCCTTTATTAATTAAAAGCGATTTTAGCATATTTGGATTAATTTTACTTAATATCGCTATAATTACATAATATTTATAAAAACTTAAAGGTATAAAATGGATTATAACAAAATTAGAAAGTTTTGTAGAGTGTTTCGCATTACACTTGGTCTTGCACTCATCATTACAGGCTTTATAACAGGCATAGTTTGGTTCTATCTTGGACTCATCCCTCTCATCGCAGGCTTAACTAACTTCTGTCCACTTTGTATCATTTCAAAAAAATGTGATTTACCACAAGATTCGGAGTCAAAATAATGAGTCAAATTTCTTATAAAGATGCAGGCGTAGATATAGACGCAGGAAACAGTTTTGTTGAGAACATCAAACCACTTGTAAAGAGTACGAAAGTACCCGGTGTACTTGGCGGTATAGGTTCTTTTGCCGGTGCATTTGAGCTTCCAAAAGGTTTTAATGAACCTGTAATGCTTGCAGCGACTGACGGAGTCGGAACAAAGTTAAAACTTGCCATCGACAGCGGTATTCATAATACTGTCGGTATTGATTTGGTTGCAATGTGCGTCAATGATTTAATTTGTAATTTTGGAACACCGAGTTTCTTTCTTGATTATTATGCAACAGGAAAACTCGATGTAAATGTAGCGACAAATGTTGTCGCAGGAATAGCTGAGGGATGTAAACGCAGTGAATGTGCTCTTATCGGCGGAGAAACTGCTGAAATGCCGGGTATGTACAGCGAAGACGATTATGATTTAGCAGGTTTTGCCGTAGGTGTAGCTGAAAAATCACAGATGGACAGAGTAAGTTTGGTTCGTCCCGGGCATAAACTTATAGCTCTGCCAAGTTCGGGTCTGCATTCAAACGGTTTTTCTCTTGCAAGAAAAGTTCTTTTTGAAAAAATGGGTATGAAATTTGATGATGATTTCAATGGTCAACCTCTTATAGAAGCACTGCTTGAGCCGACAAATATTTATGTAAAAACATTTAAAGCACTTAAAAATGAAATAGTAGCAATGGCACATATCACAGGCGGTGGAATAGTAGAAAATCTTCCTCGTGTACTGCCTGAAAATTTAATGGCAGAAGTAAAACGTGATGCTGTTAGAGTGCTTCCTATATTTGAACTTATGAGTGAACATGTAGAGAGAGATGAAATGTTTAGAGCATTCAATATGGGTGTAGGAATGATACTGGTAGTAGAAGAGTCAAATGTACAAAAAGTACTCGCAGAGACTGACGGTTATTTAATCGGAGAAATCAAAGAAGGAAAACGTGAAGCAAAGTTAATCTAATATCCGGAACCCAGGTTTTAACCTGGGCCAAATGTCCGGAATGCCCCGCTTTCTATTTAAACGGCTTACTCAACTCTTTTGTTACAGCACCAGGTACTGTTGCAATTCCCATAAATCCACCCATATCAAGCAATGGATATGAAATTGCTATGTAATACTTAGCATTCAATGCTGCTGCTTTCCCATTTTCTATAGCTATAGTCCAAGGAAGAATCGCCGCATTTTGACGTCCAATTTTTTTAACAAACTTTTTTGTACGTTTACTAAGGTCATAACCAAGCAAAGTAGTGTTATCAGAAAGTTTTAAAGCAAAAACAAGGTATTTTCCCTTTTTATATTTTTTAGCTTTCGCCAATAACTCTTCAGTCGTACCCTCAGCTAAAACATCAGGCTCGTTATAGTAAGGCATACCCATCATAAAATGAAATCCTGCCAAATCTTCAAACTTTAATCTGTCAGGAGATTCTTTTAACCCTGGAAATGCTTTGTTTATAGTATCAAGCTGTGCAGCAAATACATCATAATCAAAATCATCCTGCATAAATGCTTTTCCAAAATAAATAGGATTAGTAAAGCTAATCATTTTTGCTTTGTCATCTACAAACACACGTAAAACCGCAGCATAAGCACGACCAGGTTTAGCACCCTGTGCTTTGAGCGCATCATTTGTAAATACAAGCGTAGTACCTTTTTTAACAGGTTTATAACTGGCAACAACAGTAAAACCGGCAGCTGTTAGTTTCTCTTGAACACTTTTAGCATCCATATGAGCACCTACCAAATAAGTACTAACCTCTTTACCCACATACGGATTGTTTGCTGCTACAGGCTTCGAAGAAGCTCCCGCGCATCCTGAAAATGCAAATATAGCTACTGATGCAATTATTGTTAAAAGTTTTCTCATAATTCTTTACCACCTAGTTTTTTCATAATAGATATAATCTCATCATCAATTGTTTTAGTCCATTTTATTTTTGCAGGATCTTTAAACTCCATAACAGCAGACCAAACAGATAAGCGAGGCATTCCGACTACCATTTTATTTGAACCTTTTTCTATGTAAAAATACATTGCACATGGCGCAAATATACCTGCATCAGGACGACCTTTGTTAAAGACATTGTATGAGAATGTAAAATGGCATAGACCATATACGAAAAACTGGTCATATTTCTCAAATGGCATCTCTAAATCTTCTTCATAAGTCTCTTTAAAGTTTTTAAAGCCTGCAATGATGTAGTGTTTTGCTTCAAAAGCCTCTTCATATTTTTCCTGAAAAGCTTCAGCCCACTCTACAACATCACCGCTTCTGTCAACTTCAAACTCAAAAGTCATCATAGGTTTTGCTGGAAGTTTTCCGCTGAAAGTTGTATCTAAAATTTTACCGCCAAACTCTTTTGTCACATAAGCATCTAAAGGTTTGAACATATCTATATAAGCTTTTCTGGAATCTGCATCTTTTACGCCTGTGATATCTAACATTGTCTCAGGTGCAATATGACCTATATATGTTTTATCTTCAGATTTCTTTTTGTAAATTAACAGGTTAAATGGTTGAAAACCTGCGGCTTGAGGAGATTTTAACAGTATGTCATGGAGTGCTTTGTCATTACTGACAGAGAAAAAACCCAAGTTGTCAAGATTTGTTGTCCATGCCTTATCATAATCCGGGTCTTTGGGATTACCATAACGCTTTTCATAGGCATCGTTAATCTTTTCATGTGGGTCTGAAAGAGAAAAACCTGTAGCATCTTCTAAAGACGGAAGGAACTCTTTTTCATATTTGTCTTCCTGATTACCGTTAACTACATTAAAATGTGCAGCAGGTGCGCCAAACATAGCTGTTGCAGCAATACTAAGAACTAAAGTAGTCCTAATTAATCTTTTTATCATTATATTTCCTTATATATATTATCATCACTATTATCAAAAAATAGTCACAAATAAACCCGTTGATTTTAGCATAATTTTTATGATTTATTTAATTTTCAATGTACTAAATCAAATATATCTGATAGCCATGTAAAAATAAAATGCCGCCAAGAGAAGGCGGCATTGGAAGAAAGGAGAATTTCTAGCTAATACTAGAAGTTATAGTTAAGTTGTACACTAACACCGTTTTGAGAGTGTTTAGTTGTAATATCTTGACCAACAAAGTTTTTAAACGTTTCTGTATTTTCAGCAGCATATGTATATGCGACATCAACAGACGCTTTCTCACTTACATTATAAGAACCACCAATTGCATAATGTGATTCAACAATACCTGGAAAACCTAAAAGGTTAAATGTATTTAGTAATCCAGCATAATCACCCGTAAATGTAGATCCAGCTGGAGCAGTTAATGATCCTGGTGCAAGATTTTTAATTGGACTTTTAGCATAATTATAACCTAAACGTACTGCCCAACCTGTTGTTTTGTACTCATAACCAAGAGCAATAACATTTTGATCATCCCATTTGAAATCTTTATACCCTTCTGCATCAGACCATTTAATTTGTTTATAATCAATTGCTACCGTATGTTCATTCATTGTATAAGAAACACCAGCACCAATTTCAGCAGGAGTTGACAGCTTATTATTGTTATACGCTATACCAAACCCACC
>CAZDEM010000045.1:0-11258 GCA_964504315.1 uncultured Sulfurimonas sp. | reverse complement strand
GCCAGATACCAATGAACTTTATCAGTACTTAGATTCTTTATCAACGCAGATGAGTCAAAAACTGCATCATAAAATATATAATTTGAGCCAAGAGCTGTTACATGTAAAGAACTCTTATATACAGCACTCTGTAGAGAAAAAATTACAATTTAATTTAAATGAGATTAAAAAATTAAAAGAAGATTTTGCTCAAACTATTGCATTTCGTTTACAAAATTATAAAAAAGATGTGGATTCCTTACAACAACGTTTTCCTCAAACAATTGAGAGTGTTTTAAATATTGCGCAAAATCAACTTTTAAATCTGCAAAAAATGTTAGAATCCAATAATCCAAAATATAAAAACAAAAAAGGTTTTGCACAGATTGTAAAGGATTCACATGTAGTGGATTTATCTTCACTTAAAGTTGATGATATTTTTGAGGCACAGAGTGATGAATACATAGTAAGTGCAAAGGTTTTAAAAAAGGAAAAAATCAGATGAATTATCCACAATTTTTTGATGAAGTGCCGAGTGTAAAAGTAAAAGATCCTCTGGCTCAGGTTTTAGGAGCATTTAAAAACGGTGAGTATGAAATAACATACTTAGAAGTGGTCAAAGCTGCTGGGCACTCTTGCCCGACTGTTGCCGGTGCTTATATTATGGCGAGTGAAGCTATAAAAGTTTTATATCCCAATGAACGAGCAGTACGGGGAAATATTAAAGTGGAGTTTGAAGAATCTGTAGAAGAGGGAGTCGCGGGCGTTATCGGTAATGTTATTTCTCATATTACAGGTGCAACCTACAAGAGTGGATTCAAAGGGCTTAATGGACAGTTCGCACGCCATTCATTAATGTTTTTTGATACAAATATTGATTCATCTGCCAGATTTACACGAGTGGACACAGGCAAAAGCGTAGATGTAAACTATAATCATTCGGCTGTACCTGCTTCACCAAAAATGATGCCGTTAATGCAAAAACTGACAACTGGTGCTGCTACACCCGAGGAAGTGGAAGAGTTTGGTCAGTTATGGCAAGAGAGAGTAAAAAGAATTTTTGAAAATTTAGAAGACGTTGTAGAGGTTACTGAGCTGTAAAAGCTCACTACCTTATTTTAAAACTAAATCGGGAAAATATGTGTTAAGAATCACGGCAGTAGATGCAGTGAGTTTTTTCATTATTTTGTCCAGTTTATCTTCTTGATTCCACACAGGATGTGAAACACCGCTTAACTTTATCAACTCATTTTTAGCATTATATTCAACACCGAGCTGATCAACCAGACCGACTTTCTTTGCCTGTGCTGCTGTAAATATGTGTGCATTTGCATAAGTATTTCTTTTTTTAAAGTCGAGTTTTCTTGCATCTGCGACATCTTTGGTAAACATATCGTAAGTGCCCTTAATGACTTTATTTAATTCTGCAACCTCATACTTTTTCCACGGTCTGTCCGGTGTGCCGATTTGTTTATAGAGACCGGCTTTTACCACCTGAGATTTTATACCGATTTTGTTCATCAGACCACTTAAATCGGCACCCTGCATAATAACTCCGATGCTGCCAATCATACTTCCGGGATTTGCAATGATTTTATCAGCCCAGATACTTGCATAATAACTTCCACTCGCCATAGTGCCTTTTGCATAAGCAACAACAGGTTTTTTTATTTTGAGTCTTTTTATCGCATAGGCAATTTCTATAGAAGGAGAGACGGCACCGCCTGGAGAATCAACAATAAATAAAACACCTTTTACACTCTTATTGTTTGCAGCTTTGTTTATTTTTTCTACGACTTGCGTAGAGTCCATAATAGGACCACTGAGATTAATTTTTTCTAAATTATACTTCGTAAATTCTTTCTCACTTGCCGGAGCAAAGAGTAAAATCAAAATCAGCACAAAGATCATGGCTTTGAAATGATTTTGTATATAGTTCATTGTCGCAGTTATGGGCGAAAATATCTTTTTTAAAAATTCCATTTATTCATTTCCTTTTTCCAGTTTTCCATTAATGAAAACTTTTGAGATATTATAGCGGTGAAGTATTAAATGAATGGCTAACTCCTCGTTTGGTTCGGCATCTAAGTCAAGAACAAGCATATCGGCATTTTTTCCCTCTTTTATCTCTCCTGTATTGAGTCCGAGTGCCTCGGCTGCGTGTATGGTTACACCTTTTATAAGCTCTTGTGCAAATGTCAAGAGCGGCGCATCACTGTGCATAAAAAGAGAAATTTTCATCTCTTCAAACAAATCGAGCTTATAATTTGAACTGAGCCCGTCAGTAGCAACAATCCATCGAATCTTTTTTTCATTTAACTTTTTGATGTTCAGGGTAGGATTGCCCAAAAGTCTGTTTGAAATCGGACAGTGTATAATTGTATGCTTTTGTTTTGCAATCTGTTCAAGCTCTTCATTATTTGTTTTGACGGCATGCGTTAAGAGTGCTTCATATCCGTCAAAGTAACTTAAAAACTCTTTTGCATCACTGATACTTTCATTCTGCTTGAGCAGTGTTTGAAAAAAATCTTTAAAATCTCCGCTGCTCGAATCAAGCCAGTTACGCTCTGCTTCGCTTTCCATAAAGTGTGCCGTGAGTTTTAATTTTTCATTTTTAACGATATTTAAAGCTTTTTGTATAAGAATCGGGTGAACAGAATAAGGTGAGTGAATTGCCACAGCAGGATGAAAGCCTTCTCTTGTAACAGCCTTGGAAGCATCAAGCCGTGCAAGAAAATCACTAAAAAGTGCATCCGCCATACCGGCTTGTGAGCCGATAAGTTCATTAAAGAACACAACATTCTGCTTTGCCTTTTCACAGGCTTCAAGATCCATAGCATGCGAGCTGATAGCACCAAAAGTTGTAATGCCATTTTCAAGCATCGCATCTATCGCCTGACTCATACAAGAAAGGTCACAGCCACTGATGAGTTCTTCTCTGTTTTCTATTACACTGTAAAGCCAGTTTAAAAAATCACCGTAACTGAGTTGATTTTTATTAGCAGAAAACTCTACATGTACATGGGCATTGATAAGTCCCGGCATAAGCAGTGAATTTTTTTGAAGTTGTATAACTTCTGCTGTGGGAAATTTTTGCTGCAGCTGGGCTAAAGGTCCTACTTTTTTGATAGTTTTATCAAATGCAACCGCATTGTCTTTTAATAATTGATCGGGTGTAAGTATGTAATTTGGAACGAGTATTGTCATCTTTTTTCTTTTTGAATATATTTAATGAAATTATACACTTTTTAATTTTAATATCTAAGGAAAAATAGATAATAGATGCTATATACTCTTAATAAGAGTTGCATAATAAATTATAATGGAGGTGCGTTATGATTAAGTGTGGTGATAAATTTGCAAATTTAGAAGAAGAACTTGTGAACTTACAGGATGTTCTTAAAAACAGTTTGCAAAATGAAGTGCTTACTATAAAAAAAATAGATAAAGCTGGAGAAAAATTTAATTCAATTGTAGATAGATTTTGTAATCTATGTAATGCCGAGTATGTCATATTTTCAGTTCATATGTGTAAAGATTATCATGAATCTGAAACATTTGTATTTATTGATGAAACAGGTAATAATGTATGCACTATATCAGGCAGAGAACTGGACTTGTATGATATGATAAAAAATTGTGATAATCTTGTTGAACAAAAATATTAATACCAATCCCAGCTAAAAGGATGAATATAAAATAAAAGATAAGTTATTAGCTGCAAGGCAGAGAATTGTAGGAGCTACTAGTAGCTTCAAAATTCTCTAACGTAGTCAGATGATGACTTATCTTTTACCCAAAGGGCAGATATATTGTACTAGATTACTTCGTTGAAAGTTCTTGAAGCTACTAGTAGCTCCTGTAAACTTCCGCCTTGTACTCCAGTACAATATATCTGTTGTATATTCATCCTTTTAGCTGGAATTGGTATAAGTTTACATGTAATGCAACTTTTTTTTAATATTAGTTTAGATAAAATAGCCCTTTAGAAGATAAAATTATGATAATCAAAGGGTAAAAATGAAAATAGTAGTCATTCAAGGTCCAAATTTAAATATGCTTGGTATTCGTGAACAAAATATTTACGGTCCAATGAAATTAGAGCAAATTCATGCACAGATGAAAGATGTAGCAACACAAAACGGTGTTGAAATAGAATTTTTTCAAAGTAATCTGGAGGGTGAAATTGTAGATAAAATTCAAGAGTGTTACGGTGAGGCACAAGGCCTTATCATTAATGCTGCTGCATATACGCACACATCAATTGCAATTCGTGATGCTATCTCTGCTGTTAGCCTGCCTGCAATAGAGGTACATATCAGTAATATCCATAGACGTGAAGAATTCAGACAAAAAAATATGATTGCACCTGTCTGTACATCATCTGTTGTAGGTTTTGGACCATTTGGCTACCATTTAGCGATGATGGGTATGCTTCAAATTATGAATGAAATTAAAGCAGCTCAAGAAGCTCAGGCACAGCAACAAGCATAAGCACTTACATGTACATAAGACGCAAGATAAATAAAAGATTATCCTCTTTTTACAGCTTGCGGTTTCCTTTTCATGCTCGCGCAAAAAGTAAGCACAGATATGAAACAGTAGTCGGAATCGGCGGAAATGTCGGAGATGTCCGTCGCCGGTTTGAACGCCTTTTTGTTGTATTGCAAAAAGACAGAAGAGTATCATTAGTAAAAACATCATTGATTTTAAAAAATCCTCCTTTTGGTTATAAAAACCAAGATGATTTTTTCAACTCAATATTGGTTTTAAAAACTTCAATGCAACCAAAAGTTTTTTTACGCTATTTACTAAGATTAGAGAAAAGATTCGGTAGACGTAGAAGTTTTGCCAATGCACCAAGGACATTAGATTTGGATATTATATTTTTTGATAATCGCAAAATAAATACGAAAGATTTAATTGTACCGCACCCTTTTTATGCACAAAGAGAAAGTGTAGTTATTCCTTTATCTGGTGTTGGCATATGAAAATCTTAACATTTACTGGACGCAGTCCGTCAGAGGCACTTAAAAAAGCAAAAATGGAAATCGGCGATGAGGGCATGCTGATTGAGACGAAAGAAATTCAGAAAAAAGCGTTGGGCAGAGAAGCTCTTTATGAGATAGTTATCGGCATTGATGAAGATATGATCCCTTCAACATATAAAAAAGCAAAAAAACCACTTTCAAAACAGCAGCCGATTAAAGAAGAGAGCCAGGAAATTTTATTTGATATTTCCAATGCAGCCAAACAAATATCAAAGATTTCGGATGTCACAGACCCATTAGAAGATTTATATCAGCCGTTATCTAAACAAAATACGGCAGCACCTGTAGAGCCAAAAGAACTTAAAGAGATAAAATCTGAAATTAACAAACTGACTGATAAAGTAAAAATTATTCAAAATATGTTTTGGGATGAGAAGTCACCGGATTTGTCAAGCCAGATTCCGTCAGAATTTTCTGAAATTTATCGTCTTGCATCACAAAGCGGGATGAATAAAGATCATTTAGACAGTTTAATGCAGGTTACTTTGGAACATATGCCGTTAAAAATGCGAGAAAATTCATCAACTGTGAAAAGATATTTTCAAACAATACTACGAAAAATGGTTCCTATTCGAAGAGAAGCTATTCCCAGCGTAGGAACGAAAAAAGTTATTATGCTTGTCGGGCCGACAGGAGTAGGAAAAACAACATCGATTGCCAAACTTGCAGCAAGATATTCGTTTTTAATGGAGAAAAAGTATAAAGTTGGACTGGTAGTACTTGATACATATCGTATTGGCGCAGTCGAGCAGTTAATGCAGTATGCAAGAATGATGAAGCTGGGAATTGAAACAGTTGTGGATCCGCCTGAATTTTCAAATGCTTTAGAGTCACTCAAATATTGTGACTATATACTGATTGATACAATGGGCTCTAGTCCTTACGACAGAGTAAAAATTGAAAAAATTTATGAATGTTTAAATGCAAATAATACAGAATATAATGTTGACGTGGTGCTTGTAATGCCTAGTTCTATAAAATATGAAGATTTAAAAGTGACCTATGATAATTTTTTAACACTTGGGGTAGATACTTTGATGTTTACAAAATTAGATGAGACGATGGGATTTGGAAATATTTTTTCTTTGGCTTATGAGACAAAGAAGCCGATAAGCTACTTTTCGGTGGGTCAGGAAGTACCGGAAGATTTAGTATGTGCAAGCAGTGATTTTTTAATAGAATGCCTGCTTAACGGATTTAATAGGAGTAAGGTATGATTGGTAATCAAGCCCAAAAGCTTGAAAAACTCGTTGCATCAAGCTCTCAAAAGAAAAAATCAAAAAAAACACGCTTTATCGCAATTACCAGTGGAAAAGGTGGTGTCGGGAAAAGCACTATAAGCTCAAATCTTGCATATACTTTATCTAAGCAGGGTTTGAATGTCGGTATATTTGATGCAGATATCGGATTGGCAAATTTAGATGTTATGTTTAATGTGAAAATCAAAAAAAACATCTTACACGTGCTCAAAGGTGAAGCAACGGTTTCTGATATTTTGATTCCTATTACCCGTAACCTTATTCTCATTCCGGGTGAGAGTGGTGATGAAATTTTAAAATATTCAGATATGGCACTGTTTGATAGATTTATGCAAGAAGCGCAGGTACTGGACAAACTTGATGTCATGATAATTGATACCGGGGCAGGAATAGGCGAGCATATTCAAATGTTTTTAAATGCTGCAGATGATGTTATAGTTGTAACAGTTCCAGATCCTGCTGCTATTACAGACGCCTATGCAACGATTAAAACAATAGCAACACTGAGAAATGATGTATGTATGATAATGAACCAGGTTAAAAGTGAAAAAGAGGCTTTGGGTGTTTTTGAAAAAATCAAAAAAGTTGCCAATGCAAATATAGGTTCAGCGCTAAATTTGCAGTTGATTGGAAAAATAAATGCAGATGCAAAAGTTTCTTCAGCGGTAAAACAGCGTGCGCTTTTTACAACTTTGTACCCTGCTTCTCAACCGAGTAAAGATATAAATGCAATTGCAGGTAAAATTGGACAGAAGCTGGAACGAAATGTGCTGGTTACATCCAATGAAAGTGGATTGTCCGGTTTGTTTAAGAGATTAATGGACCATTTTTAAGTCTTATTTGGGGTACATATGTTTGGTGAAAATTTTGTTTATTTTTTTACTGTTCAAGGGTTTTTTATAGGAATAATCTTTGGTATATTAAAATCTTTTGATGCTGAAGGGTTATTGGTATATACATTTTTTATTACTATTTTCTTTTACCTTTTTTCACATGTAATTATTGCGCTGTATTACAGAACTATAACGGGAAAAGCCTATAACTTTCCAAAAGATATACATGAAAAAGAGTTGGACATTTTTGTTAAAGAAATAAATAAAAGAGAAAAGTTAATAGACTCTGCATGTAAAATTACTGATATTGCTATTAAAATGAATTCTGAAGATATAGCCGGACAAAAATTATGACAAGAAATGCGTACGTTCAAGATTTAAAACACAAAGAAGATGAATTGGCAATTCAGTATCTTCCGGCGGTAAAAGCAATGGCTTTTCGGCTTAAAGAGCGACTTCCGAGTTCAGTAGACTTTAGTGATCTCTCAGCAATCGGTACAGAAGAACTTATAAAATTAGCAAGAAGATATGACGAAAAACTCAATGACTCTTTTTGGGGTTATGCAAAAAAAAGAGTCTATGGTGCAATGCTTGATTATTTAAGAAGTTTAGATATTTTAAGCCGCGCCAGCCGTAAACTTGTAAAAGCTATAGATTACGCAGTCCAAGAATATATGCTGATACATGATGAAGAACCAAGTGATGAAGAACTTGCTAAAGTGCTGGATGAAAGCGTAGAAAAAATCCATGAAGCACGTGTTGCTTCGAGTATTTATACTGTGATGCCTCTTCACGACCAGTTACAGGTCGGTGATGAAGGTGCAGCTCTTGTTCAAATTGAAAAAGAGGAATTAATCAGTGTGATAAAAAAAGTTCTTTCTTCATATAAAGAGAGAGAACAGATGATAATTCAGCTATACTACTTCGAAGAATTGACTTTAAAAGAGATAAGTAGTATTTTAGATATTACAGAATCACGTATTTCACAAATTCACAAATCAGTGATTCAAAAAATCAAAGACAGTATAGGAGCATAATATGGCAGATATACTATCGCAAGAAGAAATTGATGCTCTTTTGGATGTGGTTGAAGATGAGGGTGATAATGTCCTAGAAAGTGATGAAGAGAATTTACTGCCTCAAAGACAGGTAACCCTTTATGATTTTAAACGTCCTAACAGGGTTTCAAAAGAACAACTACGTGCATTTCGCGGTGTCCATGATAAAATGGCAAGAAGTCTGGCTTCTCAAATATCTTCTATTATGCGTTCAATTGTTGAAATACAGCTGCATTCTGTTGACCAGATGACCTATGGTGAATTTTTGATGAGTTTGCCGAATCCTACAAGTTTTAATGTGTTTTCAGTGAAACCACTTGAGGGAAGCGGTATTATAGAAATCAATCCTTCAATTGCTTTTCCGATGCTTGACAGATTACTGGGCGGTAAAGGTGAACCTTTTGATGCAAGTCGAGAGTTTTCTGATATAGAGCTCAGCTTGTTTGAAACAATACTTCGTGTTATGATGAGCACATTGAAAGAGGCTTGGGGCCCGGTCATGGAAATTTATCCGACGATAGAGTCCAAAGAATCTTCTCCTAATGTTGTTCAAATTGTTGCACAAAATGAAATTGTTGTTATGGTGGTTATGGAGATAATAATAGGGCATAGTTCGGGCATGATGAATATATGCTACCCTGTTATTTCTTTGGAACCGGTTTTACCAAAATTGGCAAGTCGTGATTTAATGTTGAATGAAACAAGTTCTAAAAAAAGTAGAAATACGGAGTTGAAAGTTTTACTCGGTGGTGCAAAAGTAAATGTTGAGGCCAATTTGGGTGATGCAGATTTAAGTATGCATGATATACTTGAACTGAAAGTCGGCGATGTGGTCCGACTTTCAAGTGCTGCAGATGATATTGTCACGGTCGCAGTAGATGGAAAAGAGAGATTTCGCGGTGAAATAGGATTACGAAGATTTAGAAAATCTATTAGTATTACAGAAATTATTGAAACAGAAAAAGATACAGTCAAACGTGCTTTAGAAAATTTAGAAAAACAAAGACACGAAAAGATTTCCGGGGTAAAAGATATAATACATGAAGATGAAGAAGCATTTAAAAATGAGAGTGAGGAGTAAAAAATGAGTGATTTTATGAAACTATTTGAAGATGAAACAGTTGGTACTATTGAAGCACTTATTGGAACTGCTCCGAGTTTGGAATTAAAAGAAGAACAAGAACTAAGTATCATCTCCAATATCGTACCTCCAATTGTTTTGGTAAAAATTAAAGTAAGTGGAGATGTTGATGCGGATGCAATGATAGCATTACCACCAAATTTGGCAGCTTCTCTTTCAGATATGATGATGGGTGAAGAAGCAAGTGATAGAGAAGATGTAAGTGAAGATGACATTGACGCAGCAAAAGAGATTGTTTCAAATATTTTTGGAGCCATTAGTAATACACTTTCTGCTCAAAAAGAACTACCTGTTTTATCTTTTAGTATTGAGAATATAGAGCTTGTCGGTGATGATGATGAAGTAAGCTTGGAAGCTTTCAGTAGAATGTATGTTTATAAGTTTAACTTAGAATCAGTACATTCATTATTGATGTTCATTATAGATGAAAAATTAAAAAATGTATTATTTCCTTCAGATACTTCACTAGAGAGTGCTGAAATTGAAGAAAACAGGAACACTGCAGCAGCTTCGTCACACATATCATCAAACTGCGAAGAAGATATTACTTTGAGCAATGAAGAAATGAAAAATATTGCACTTATAATGGACGTAAAACTTCCTGTAAGAGTAAGAATTGGTAAAAAAAGAATGCTGCTAAAAGATGTGTTAAATATGGATATTGGTTCAGTTATTGAACTGAATCAATTAGCTAATGACCCACTAGAAATTTTAGTAGATAATCATGTTATAGCACAAGGTGAAGTTGTGATTGTCGATGGAAACTTCGGTATACAAGTGACTACGATAGGTACAAAAAAAGAAAGATTGACACAACTTAAGGGATAATAACGAAAGTTTGAGGAAAGTATGAAAGAAAAAATATTAGTAGGAATGAGTGGCGGTGTTGACTCAACAATTACTTCACTATTGTTAAAAGAGCAGGGGTATGAAGTAGAAGGTCTATACATGAAACTTCACTCAAAACCGGGATATCATGAAATTCATCAAGCACGTGCACAAAAAGCTGCTGACTTTGTCGGTATTAAGTTGCATGTACTTGATTTACAAGAAACATTCAATGAAAAAGTATTTCAGCCGTTTATAGATACATACGCTGAGGGTAAAACTCCAAATCCATGTGCATTATGTAATAGAAATCTTAAATTTGGTGAGATGATAAAGTTTGCTGATGAGATAGGTGCTCAGTATTTGGCAACGGGACATTATATTAAAACAGATGGAGAGTATTTATATGCTGCTGATGATGACACAAAAGATCAAAGTTATTTTCTTTTCTATATTAATAGAGAAATTCTTCCAAGATTAAAATTTCCTTTAGGAGAACGTCATAAAAAAGATATAAAAGAGTTGGCTGCATCTATAAAAGGATTAGAATCATTTTCATCACAGGCAGAATCGAGTGAGATATGTTTTGTGGAAACCACATATACAGATTTACTGAAAGATTATGTAAAAGTTGATCAGGTCGGAGAAGTACTTGATCAAGAAGGTAATGTGGTTGGCGAGCATAAAGGATATATGCACTATACAATTGGAAAGCGCAAAGGCTTTACAGTGCATGGCGCACATGACCCTCATTTTGTACTGAGTATTAACCCTGAAAAAAATCAAATAGTTGTTGGAAAAAAAGAAGATTTAGCCTGCTATGATGTAAAGCTCAATAATTTAAATATGTTTGATGATAGAAAAGAATTTGATACAACTGTAAAACTGCGCTATAGAACTAAAGCAGTAAAATGTCATGTAAAGATAGAAAATGATGTTGCATACCTAAAATTAGAAGAGAGTGTATTTGGTGTTGCAGTTGGACAAGCTGCAGTATTTTATGATGATGACAAGCTAATTGGTGGTGGCTGGATTATAGAATCTTAGCCATCCAAAAGTTCTATAAAAAGTAACAAATAAAAAACTTCAAAAACTTCTCATAAATCCTT
>CAZDEM010000044.1:0-11399 GCA_964504315.1 uncultured Sulfurimonas sp. | reverse complement strand
TAATTAACTCTTTTTTTGTTATTTAACTCTCAGATTAAAAGTCATCTGCCTCAAACTCTGCATCAGCTTTTTCATCTTCTATTTTTTGAAGTTCTGCATCACTCGTCATCATTCTTTTGACTTTTTTTGTCAGATTTGTTCTGTCTGGCAATTTTGTCATATATGCAAAAGCACCATAAACCATTGCAATTACCGTAACTATAAGTATGACTTTTTGTACTGGATTAAATCTCTGAATAGGATCTTTAAATTTCATTTCACAAACATCACCGGGGCAATGTGTTGCTTTTTCTTTTTTTATCAAATTAAAAATTTTACATCCCAGACATACTGAAAAAGCGGACTCAAAAAAGAGCAGTGCCATACAAATGAGACATACAAGAACTTTTAACGGATTTGGCTGGAAATCAATGACAAGATAATAAAACATAGGCCAGGCAATGATCATACCTATCAGCCAGGCGAAACGCTTTTGTTCTGCTCCCACATACTCAGGTGTTTGGTTGCTCACAAAAAAACGTCCAAGCAATAAACTCGGAGCATATCGCGGTTGAATAACTCGCATTGTAAAATCAATTGCAAAAAAACTCACAAAATATTCAGAAAATACTGCCGTTCCTAACATCACACCATTGGTAAGTCCCAAAAAAGCGCCTACAAAAAGTATTGCCGCTGCAGCTCTGGCCTCACGCTCATTTAACACCCGGACTTCATATCCCGGAACTTTTTCTCCATACGCAAAAAATTCTTTCATCCATTCACTCCATAACTAACTAATTGTTTAATTATACCATAAAACTTCTTAACATCAATATATCTTGATATTTTAACCTATTAAAACATTTTTCTCTATAATTTTCATATCACAGTCAAAAGTATATACAATTATCTCTCCCGTTGGAATTTCAAAAAAGACTATATCTGTTTCACTGATTTGTTCCAATTCCATTACCAAAGCACGTAAAGAGTTTCCATGTGCTGAGATTAAAACTGTTTTTTTCTCCTGCAGCTGCAATACAATCTGCTCTTTATAATATTGTAAAACTCTTTTTTTAGTATCTTTAAGTGATTCATGCAGAGGTAAAAGCTTTTTATCAATATTTACATATTTCTTATCATTTGAAACGCATCTTACGTCATTAGGTTTAAGTGGTGGTGGAGCTACATTATAGCCGCGTCTTACGGCTAAAAATTTTTCTTCTCCATATTCTTTTTTTACCTCATCTTTATCTCTACCCTGCCAATCACCATAGTGCCTTTCATTGAGTTTATAACTTCTAAGCGAATCGATATGCTCCCACTCCAACTCTTTTAGCAAAATCTGTGCAGTATGAATGGCACGATTGAGCCAGGATGTAAAGCAAATATCCGGATAAATATTATTTTTTTTCAAAAGTAGTCCGGCTTTTTTTGCTTCATCTATTCCTTGCTGACTTAAATCAACGTCCGTCCATCCTGTAAAAATATTTTTTTGATTATATATACTTTGCCCGTGGCGTACCAAAACCAATCTTGCTTTACTCATCCTAACCTCCCAAATTTTCTGCAAAATAAGAACTTCTCACCAATACACCTGATGCCACAGCTCTAAAACCCATAGCTAAAGCTTCTTCTTTCATATCGTCAAAAAATTCCGGCGGGTAATATTTTTCTACCCTGTGATGTGACGGAGTCGGCTGCAGATACTGCCCCAGCGTCAATTCACTCACACCGACATCTAAAAGTTCTTTCATTGTTACTAAGAGTTCCTCTTTTGTTTCACCGAGTCCAAGCATCAAAGAAGATTTCACATGTACACTTGAATTTTTCACATAATACTCTAAAACTTTTAATGAACGATCATAATTACTTTGTGGACGCACACCTTTACTCAGACGTCTTATGGTCTCCTGATTATGTGCAAGCTTGTGAGCATTTGCGCTTATTATAGTATCTAAAGCTTCTATGTTGTACTTAAAATCAGGTGTTAAAAGTTCTATTTTTATATTTGGATTTTGCTCTTTTATTGCCTGCACACATGCAGTAAAATGCTTTGAACCATAATCTTTCAGATCATCTCTATCCACTGAAGTAATTACAACATATTTTAACTGCAACTCTTTTATAGCCTTTGCCAAACGTTGTGGCTCATTTATGTCAACATCTTTACCATGTCCTGTTTTTACATTACAAAAAGTACATGCTCTTGTACAGGTATCGCCTAGAATCATAAACGTAGCAGTGTTTCGCGCATAGCATTCTGCCCTGTTTGGACAAGCTGCTTCTTCACATACTGCTGTTAAAGCATTCGATTTTAGAATACTTTGCATGTTTTGTAAAAATTCCGGGTTTGGTGCTTTTATTTTTGGCTTATATATCATCAAAACATACTTTATAATTTAAAAAATGTTCTCTCTAGAGCTTCGCTAAATGTTGGATGCGCAAGAATAGTTCTTTTGGCCTGTGCCGTATCCATCTCACCAGCAAGGCTCATCGCCACTATTGCTGCTAATTCCTCTGCATTTGGTGCCAAAATTTCAGCACCGACTATAAACCCATCATTATCTGTGTAGCTAATCATCAAACCCGCAGAAGCATGATTATACGCGGAATATGGAAAATGGCTCAAAGGAACGACACCTGATTTTTCAGCGTCAATTCTGCCTACTACAGCATAACTCATAGGCAGAGTATGAATAAACTTTACAACATGATCAAGATTTAATGGACGCGGATTCTTTCCCAAAATCTGCTCTGTAACATTTAACACTTCCGCCCGAGCGGCATGTGCAAGTTGGAGTTTGCCGTTACAATCGCCTATGGCGTAATGTTTTGCAAGCGTTGTCTCAAAAAACCTGTCGGTAACAATGCCCTTTTGCACCTGTATCTCTTTACATGTAAGAAAATCTACATTTGCTCTGCGTCCTGCTGCTACAAGCAAAAACGGCATATAGATACTGCTTTTATCTTCAAAAGTTATATGCACGCCTTTTTTTGTACTTTTTGCTGTTTTGATTGAATGATTTTCAAGCATTGTCACACCGATTTTTTCAAGCTGGTTTTTTATCTCTTTTTGAATAAGTGGATTTGACTGTTTTAAAATTTTGTCACTATGATTGATAAGTGTCACTTGAGTACCTGCCGTTGCAAAGAAGCTTGCCATTTCCAACCCTATTGCCCCGACGCCGTAAATGGCAATTTTTTTCGGCATCTCCTGCATCATTAAAACTTCATCACTCACAATAATATCTTTAGTATTATATTCGATACCCTCAGGAACAAAAGAGTGAGAACCCGTTCCCATAACTATATGCTCAGCTTCAAGAATCTCACCGTTTATTTCGACCTTATGCGGCTCTTTGAGCTTTGCTTCGCCCTCTATCAAATCTACATGGGAGCATTGTTTTGTAATTGCATGCCACGCGTTCTCTATCAAATTTGTTTTTTTATGAAAAAGTTTTTTCATTGAAAGTACTGCTTCACCCTCTAAAATATCACTTTTACTCTCATACACAACATTTGCATAATGTAAAAACATTTTAGAAGGAATACACCCTTTATGCAGACAAACACCGCCGAGCTGACTCATATCTTTTTCAATTAAAGCCACTTTTTTTCCGTTTTTAGCAGCAACGATTGCCCCGGCATAGTTCAATCCGCCGCCGATGAAAATTATGTCATACATAGTCTATTCCTTAAAAAGTAGAGGGTTTTGCGCCTCTTTTTTGACATCTTGCATAAATAGTGCTGCCTCATAGCCGTTTATGAGTCTGTGATCAGCACTCAGTGTTACAGAAATTTTACCGTCTACGGCACTTCCTATGGCAGAAATCGCAGAATCATCTTTGTTTATCATCGCATCAAAACGCTCCACTCCCAGCATGCCAAGATTTGAAATGCTAAAACTTGAACCTTGCATATCTACTGCAGTAAAAGAGTTTTCTTTGAGCTTTGTTTTAAAGCCTGCAAGCTCTTTTGCAATCTCTGTGATGGAGCGTTTATTTGCATCTTTTACAACCGGCATATAAAGATTTTGACTGTCTGCCACTGCCACGGCAATTGACGCATTTGGGCTGACGAACAGAGCATCATTTTGCAGACGCGAACGAAAAGCCTCATGCCCCATCATCACTTTTGCAAAAATCTTAATCAACCATGCCGTAATGCTGTAACTCTCATTATCTAAAAAAAGTTTTGCATCAATATGCTCATACAGGCGATAAACAGGTTTTTGCGCCGAAGCTGTGACATTGGCTATTATTGCCTTTTGCATCTGCGTAAGCGGCTGCGGCAGCGGTGCTTCATTTTTGTTTATAAACTCTTGAATTTCTGTTTCATCTATTTTATGATTAAGTTCAAATGTTGCAATATCCAAGCCATACTTATCCAAAAGTTTTAATGCTTTTGGCGTAAAATAATGCTCTCTTAAGTACTCCTCTACATCCTCTACATGTAACACGCTTTTGGATGTTTTTTGCACAATAGTTTGCATATCAACTCCATACTGTGCAGCTTTGGCTCTTGCTTTTGGAGATATGCCGCTTGTTACTTCTTTAGATATGTGTTTTATAACAGATGTCTGGGGGTTTGGCTCTTGTTTTACTACAGACTTTGGCGCTGGTTTTTTCACCGATACTTCATAAGTTGCTGCCGACGTTGTCTCTTTTGCAGCTTTTACACTGCCTGTTTCAATTTTAGCTATCACTTCCCCTACGGGAACAACATCACCTTCTTTAGCCCTTATTTCTTTGACAACCCCGCTTTTAAAGCTCTGCAGCTCCATAATCGCTTTATCGCTCTCAATCTCGGCAATCACCTCTCCCGGATTTACTTTTTGTCCCTCTTTGACTTTCCAGCTTATGAGCCTGCCTTCATCCATCGAGTCTGAAAGCTGCGGCATGACTATTTCATACATCGTTTTTCTTTCCCCACGCTACAATATCACGAGAAATAGACTCCGGTGTAGGAATACTTGCCAATTCTAACCTTCTGTTATAAGGAATCGGTACATCCTCTCCAGCAAGGCGCAAAGGCGCTGCATCTAAAGCATAAAACATCTCCTCAGCCGCCCAGGAGATTATTTGTGCGCCATAGCCTCCTGTTTTATGGTCCTCTTCAACCATTACAAGACGTGATGTTTTCTCCAGTGATTTACTGAGTGTTTCATAATCTACCGGATTTAGGGAGCATAAATCTATCACTTCACAAGAGCATCCCAGCTCTTTTTCTATTTCAGGAACCGCAAGCATTACATCATCAAGCATTTTCAAATAACTCACTATTGTTATATCACTTCCCTCTTTGGCGATTCTGGCTTTAAAAGGGTCAAGCTCCTGCTCATAATTCACTTCTCCTTTTTTATTGTAAAGCAGTTCATGTTCTATAAAAATAACAGGATCATCCAATAAAACAACATGTTTTAGAGCATGATAGGCATAATTTACATCATTGGCACTAAGGACTCTTAATCCCGGTACAGCAGATAACATCTGCTCATAACTTTCACTGTGTTGTGCCCCAAGTTGACGACTTACTCCCTGTGGAAATCGAACAACCATAGGCAAGATAATTTTACCGTTACTCATATAATGCAGTTTTGCCATATGATTGATAATCTGATCAAACGCAAGCAGTGAAAAATTTCCCGTCATTAACTCAGCCACAGGACGCAATCCTCCGATGGCCATTCCTACAGCATTGCCTACAATGCTTAATTCCGCTATAGGTGTATCAATGACTCTTTTCTCTCCGTATTTTTCAACCAGTCCTTCAGTCACACGGAAACTTCCGCCATACAGACCAACATCTTCGCCAAGCGTAACGACGGTATCATCCGCGCTCATCACCTCATCAAGTGCCTTGTTTAAAGCTTCACGATACAACATTTTTAAGCTCCTCATAAAATACATGTTCAAACAAGGCATCAATCTCCGGTTGCGGTGATGCCTCGGCATATTCTACCGCTTCATCTACTGCTTTTTGTGCTTTTATTTCTATATTTTGGATTTCATTATCTGTGCACATCCATTTTTCTTTTAACGCTTTTTTAAATCTGTCAATAGGGTCTTTTGCCTTACAGTGACTCATCTCCTGTGCACTTCTGTAGCTGTTTGCATCACTCACTGAGTGCCCTTCATATCTACATGTAAATGCTTCCACAAAAACAGGACCGTGTCCTGCTTCTATCTGTTTTCTAGCCTCGCTTACTACATTATAAACAGCTTCAACATCCATTCCGTCTACTTCATATGTCATCATATAAGGCTCTGCTTTTCTTGCCTGTTCACGAAAAGGTGCAGTTCGTCGAATATTTGTCCCAATTGCATATTCGTTATTTTCACATAAAAATAGAAGCGGGAGTTTGTGTGTAGCGGCAATATTAAGTGATTCAAAAAATGCCCCGCCGTTTGTGGCACCGTCACCGAAAATGACCATCACACCCTCCTCATTCTCTTGTAATGCTCTTGCGTAGGCACAACCGACCGCATTTGGAAGTTGCCCGCCGACAATAGCATCACCGCCGTAAAAAAAGTGTGTAGGTTCAAAAAGGTGCATAGAACCACCTTTGCCTCCACTCACACCTGTACTTTTACCAAACAGTTCCGCCATAACAGCTTTCGGCTCCAGTCCACGGCTCATTGCCATAAGATGCTCACGATATCCTGAAAAAATATCACCTTTTTCAAACGCTTTTACTGCTCCTACACTTAAAGCTTCTTGTCCTATATCCAAATGTAAAAATCCCGATACATTTCCTTTCATATAGTTCTCTTTTGCCCCGTACTCAAATGCACGCCCCATAACCATTAAATAGTACATATCTTCAGCAAGTAATTTATTCATCTTTTTTGCCTTTATATCGCTTTTATTTATTGTATACCTTTTCAGGTAAATATACAAAAAAAGAACCTAAAAAGAAGTATTTTTGTGATTTTTTAATACTTTATAGCTTATAATCAGAATATGAAGTCAGAGATAATACAAAATATAAAAACAGCCAGCATAAATACTTTAAAAAACCTGTGGATGATAACACCTATGCTTTTAGCCGTCATAGGTCTTGTCGGGCTCTTTGAAACATATATCACACCGCAAATAATTCATTCTCTTTTTGATGGAAATATTATACATGATACTGTATTGGGAACGACAGCGGGAGCTGTTTCAATCGGACAACCATTTTTAAGTTACATTATCGGAGGAGAGCTACTTAAAGAAGGGATATCTTTGTATGCTGTTACGGCTTTTATACTCTCTTTTGTAACATTGGGAATTATTCAACTACCATTGGAATTTTCTATTTTTGGCCCT
This sequence comes from uncultured Sulfurimonas sp., assembly GCA_964504315.1. GTDB lineage: Bacteria > Campylobacterota > Campylobacteria > Campylobacterales > Sulfurimonadaceae > Sulfurimonas. Next base: position 4,109 of record CAZDEM010000044.1, on the reverse strand, counting down.
AGATTTACAATTATTAGAAACCTGCTCAGTCTTGTGTTTGCCTTTATTATCTCCTGGGTCAGTGTATATACACTCACCTTATTAAACAGTTATTTCTCATGAGTCAAAAAAAACAGATAAAAAACAAAAGCGGCTATATAATGCTTGGAGTAGTTTGCGCTCTTTATATTGTACTTTATTTTTTTAATACCGACAAAATACTAGCCTCTCTTTTTGCAAGTTTAGATGTTTTAAAAATGATAGCCCCTATACTTCTCATTGTTTTTTTTCTGATGGCACTGCTGAACACTTTTATAAATGAGAAAAGTATTGCAAAACATTTAGGCAAAGAGAGTGGAGTCAAAGGCTGGTTTATAGCTCTTTTTGGCGGCATACTCAGTCATGGACCGGGCTACATCTGGTACCCGATGCTCCAAGAGTTACGTAAAAAAGGAGCACTTGACGGATTGGTTGTCGCTTTTTTATATGCACGTTCCATCAAGCTTCCATGGCTGCCGCTGATGATAAGCTACTTTGGTTTGAGCTTTACCATTGTCCTGAGTTTCTACGTTGTTTTAGGCGCATTTATTCAAGGAGTTATTACAAACAGGTTGAAATAACTACCTTTTAAACTTTTTAAGTAAAATCTGCTTTCCTATTTCAACTCCGGGCTGATTATATGTATTGACACCGAGCATAATCCCACACAAAGACGTAAGAAGTTCATAATACATAATAAGTTTCCCTATGTTTTTTTCATTTAATACATCCAGCGTCACTGCATCAACATTAATACCCTCTTTTACTATACTCTCTTTTGTTGCTTCACACTCTCCGTCTATAAGCTCGTTAAAACTATACCCGTTGATATAATCCGTTTTTTCTATGAATTTCAGCGTAATATCGGGTACTTTTATATCTTTTTCAAAATTATCAACTTTTATAAACGTCACTGTTTTATCTCTCGGACCCTGCATAATAAGCTGTAAAAAAGAGTGTTGATCAACCGAACCGATATGTCCGATAGGCGTAAGTCCCGTATGATTTCCATGCTTGTCTATTTTTCCTAAAGATTCGCCCCACAACTGCACATACCATTTGCTAAAATCTTCCAAACAGTTTGCATAAGAAAAAACTACATTCATCGGTGTCTCTTTTTTATGTTTTGTTAAAAGAGCTGCTTTTTGAAGTATATGATTTTCCTCTTTATTAAAAAAACGAGAAACCATTGTAGATGCACCATTTAAAATACTTTTCACATCATACCCGGCTATTGCAAGAGGGACAATACCCGCAGCACTCAAAACAGAAAAACGTCCTCCGACATTTGCAGGGATGATAAAAGATTGAACACCATAATAATTGGAAAATTTATGCAAAACTGAGTTTTCATCCGTTATAGCAATAACCCGGCTCTTATCACCATCTGCAAAATCAAGTGAAAATCTCTCTATAATCTCTTTAAATATAGATATGGTCTCAATCGTAGAACCTGATTTTGAGACAACAATAAAAAGTGTTTTTTCTTTTTCAATCGAAGCTAATTTTTCAGACAAATCAATCTCATCAGGGTTTTCCAAAAAGAGCATCTTTTTTACGTCTGTGTTTCGATGTTTAAAAATAGAATCAATAGCTTTTGTTCCAAGTGATGAACCGCCGATACCTATGACTACTATTGTGTCACTCTTATTTATAAACTCATTTGATGCAGCATAGGCGAGGGCATCTTCCATAATTGGCAAAGAGTCTTCCCCTAGTGTAAAATAGCCCGAAATACCCTTTTCTTTTTCATGCACAATCTTTTGATATGCCTCCTGCATCCTCTCATTAATGCTCTCATCACTTTCCCATATAAAATCATCTTCAAAATAAAGCATCAGAATTCTCCCTTAATTTGTTTTTTTTAAATAAATAACACTCAGCGGCGGCAATGTGATTTCTACACTGTTTTTTCGTCCATGCTGCTCTTTCGCACAAGATTTCACACTGCGAAGCTCTGCACTTGAGCCTCCAAAATCAATATAATCAGAGCTGAATATTTCACTGTAAGTACCCTTTGTCGGTACACCCAACGGGTAATCAATATGTACTTTATCTGCAAAATTACATATAATAAGAACAGGTTTCTGGTTTTTTGCTCCTTTTCTGATAAAAGCAATAACATTCGCTCTATAATCATTTTCTTCTATCCACGAAAACCCCTCATTGATTACATCATTTCTATGTAAAGAAGCCTCATCTTTATAGAGCCTATTCAATGTTTTTACACAGTTTTGTACTCCCTGATGTTCAAAAAATCCGAGCAGATGCCAATCTAAACTTTGTTCATAATGCCATTCATTAAACTGTGCAAATTCTCCGCCCATAAAAAGCAGTTTTTTCCCTGGATGTGCCATCATCAATGCATACAACGCTCTTAAATTGGCAAATTTTTTATAATTGTCGCCGGGCATTTTATTTACCAAAGAGCCTTTCATGTGGACAACTTCATCATGACTCAGCGGCAGTATATAGTTTTCATTAAACATATAAACAAAGCTGAATATTAAATCTTTATGGTGATGCTCTTTAAAGAGCGGATTTACTTTCATATATTTTAAAATATCATGCATCCAGCCCATATTCCATTTATAGCCGAATCCAAGTCCTCCTTTGTCCACCAATCCTGTTACCATTGAGTAATTTGTCGATTCTTCGGCTGCCATAATAATATCAGGAAAATTTTTATACACGGTTGTATTTAAATCCTGTAAAAACTTCACGGCACCTCGGTTGACATTTGAGCCGTCTTCGTTTGGTACCCATTCGCCCTCTTCTCTGGCATAATCAAGATAAAGCATAGATGCCACACCGTCAACCCGTATGCCGTCAGCGTGATACAAATCAAGCCAAAACATTGCAGAACTGATAAGAAAAGCGCGCACTTCATTTCTGTCATAATTAAATATGGCACTCTTCCACTCAGGATGATAACCCTTGCGTGGGTCAGCATGTTCATACAAGCAGGTTCCGTCAAAATTCATAAGCCCATGCCCGTCATTAACAAAGTGTGAAGGCACCCAGTCTAAAATAACGCCGATATCATGGGTATGCATAATATTGACAAACTCCATAAACTCATGCGGCGTTCCATATCTTGATGTCGGAGCAAAATACCCGGTTGTCTGATATCCCCACGACCCTTCAAACGGGTACTCCATCACAGGCATAATCTCTACATGCGTATAATTCATTTCAACAAGATAAGCCGCCAGTTCATGCGCAGATTCCATATAGGTTAAAAAACGGTTATCCTCTTCTACCTTTCTTTTCCATGAGCCTAAATGTACTTCATAAATTGATATAGGTGCTTTATGGGAATTGTTTTTCGCTCTGTTTTTCATCCATTTTACATCACTCCATTCATACCCTTGTAAATCATAAATTTTTGATGCAGAACTCGGTGCCACTTCCGCATAAAAGGCAAAAGGGTCGGATTTATCTTTATTTGCATGTTCATTATCCGAATCTACAAAATATTTATAGGTACTCTCTTTCTCAATACCGCTAATAAACCCCTCCCAAATGCCCGATTCATCTTCTCGTTGTTTTAAAAAATGAGAGTATCTATTGTAATGATTAAAATCTCCCTGCACAGAAACACTTTTGGCATTTGGCGCCCAAAGAGCAAAGTAAACACCCCGCACACCCTCTCTTTGCATTGTATGCGAACCGAAATGCTTGTAAAGCTGAAAGTGTGTTCCCTCTTTAAAAAGGTAAATATCAAACTCACTAAAGAGTGAGAGATCATAAAAAACTTTAGCCTCCATAATTTTCTCCTCGTTTATGTTCTAATGCAAACGCATACACTTTTTCATACTCTTTTGCCGAATCTTCCCAGCTAAAGTGCTCCTGCATCGCAAATTTTTGCATTCTTTGAAATGCTTCTTTTTTGTTCTTATAAACATCTACTGCCCACAAAACCGTCTTATAGAGTGCTTCAGAGGTGGCATCATAAAATTTAAACCCGTTGCCTGTATGATGTTCTTCCTCAAAATTTACAATCGTATCATCAATCACTCCCGTTGCCCTTACTATCGGCATCTTACCATATCGCAGACTATAAATTTGATTGTTTCACAAAGATTCAA
>CAZDEM010000043.1:0-11467 GCA_964504315.1 uncultured Sulfurimonas sp. | reverse complement strand
TGATAATACTGCACCTTTCAGGTGTGGAAATGTAGGTCGCTGCCTAGTTGATCAGTTTCTTTTCTACAATCCAATCTTTTTTTATATTTTATTTACCAAATCTACCTTTTACTAAGTAATTCTATGATATTATTTTATATATAATTTTAGGATGATATATGAAAAAATATATAAAAGATCAGATTAAAAAATCATACGAAACAAAACAAGCAATTTATGAAAATGAAGATTTATTAAATAAAATAGAAGAAGTAGCACAAAAATGTGTTAATTTATACCGTACAGATAAAAAAACAATACTTGCAGGAAATGGTGGAAGTGCTGCTGATGCGCAACACATTGCTGCTGAACTTGTTGGAAGATATGGTTTTGACAGACCATCAATTCCTTCATTGTCTTTAACTACTGATACTTCAAATCTTACCGCTATTGGAAATGATTACGGTTATGATCAGGTTTTTTCTCGTCAACTTGAAGGGATGGGGCAAGAAGGTGATATTTTTATTGGAATATCCACATCAGGAAATTCAATTAACATTATAAAAGCTTTTGAATCTGCAAAGAAAAAAAACATTATGACGGTAGCTCTTACCGGTCGTGATGGCGGTGACATGGCAAAAATGGCAGATATAGCACTGATAGTTCCTTCAAATTCAACACCTAGAATTCAAGAATCTCATATATTGATAGGGCATATTATTTGTGATATTATTGAGAAAGAGATATTTGGTGAGGGTGTTGGCATATAACGTATGAAAAAGGCACTTTTTTTAGATAGGGATGGTATTGTTAATGTTGAAAAAGAGTACCTGTATAAAATTGAGGATTTTGAATTTATTGATGGAATATTTGATTTATGTCAACATTATCAACAATTAGGATATATGATTTTTGTTGTGACAAATCAATCCGGTATTGCTAGACAGTATTATACTGAACAGGATTTTCATCTTTTAACAGAGTGGATGATTAAAGAATTTAAAAAAAGAAATATTATAATTGACAAAGTGTATCATTGCCCTCATCATCCACAAATCAATAAAAAGTGCAGCTGTCGTAAACCTGAACCCGGAATGATTTTAAATGCAAAAGAAGAATTTAACATAGATTTAGCACATTCATTGATGATTGGTGATAAAGAACGGGATATTGAGGCTGCAAAAAATGCGGGTATAAATGAAACATATCTGTTTGATGAAACGAAGAAGGTTACAAATTCTAAAGCAACGAAAATTGTTAATAAACTTAATAAAATATGGAAATAAAAATGCTCATACTTAACAGTGGCGGAACATTTAATAAACGATACAATGAAATAAGCGGAGAACTTGAAGTTCCCTATGATAATGCAGCAATTGAAAGAATCTTATTCAGCGCTCAGGAAATATATAATCTTGCAGGAGTTGTCTATAAAGACAGCTTAGAGATGGATAGTAATGATAGACGTATGTTGGCTGATATTATACGAGAATCAACAGAAGATACTTTCGTTTTAGTACATGGAACTGATACTATGGATTTGACTGCGGAATTTTTAGATGAAGTTTTTGATGATAGAAAAATTATAATGACGGGTGCGATGAAACCGTTTGAAATTGATAGTATTGAAGCATCTTTGAATCTCGGTATGGCTATAGGATATGCAAAAGCAGTAAAGGAAAAAGGTGTTTATATTTGTATGAGCGGGCTTGTAGAACCGTGGGAAAGCATTACAAAAAATAGAAATATAGGGAAGTTTGAAGTTGTCAGATAAAATTGCCTGTGATCACTGCCATTTAGAATTTTCGAAAGATGTCATGATAAAGGAAGATGATCATTACTTTTGTTGTAATGGTTGCCAGGGAGTATTTCATTTACTCTCAAATGAAGGACTGGATGGCTTTTATGATAAACTTGGAAATAATAAACTCGCCCCACCATCTAAGCAGTATGAAGACTCTTCAAATTTTGATTCACCGGCATTTTATGAACGATTTGTAACACTCAATAAAGATACTTTTTCCGAAGTTTCTTTGGTTATAGAAGGAATTCACTGTGCTGCTTGTGTTTGGCTGAACGAAAAAGCCTTGACAAATATGGAAGGTGTTATTGCTACTAATATCAACTACACAAACAATAAAGCAAAGATTGTTTGGGATGATGATACGGTAAAACTCTCTAAAATTATAGATATGATTCGTGCTATCGGATATGATGCATACCCTTATGATGCTTCACTGCAAGAACAAAAAGCAGACAAGGAGAGAAAAGAGTACTATACAAGAATGGCGGTTGCTGTTTTTGCAACTATGAATATGATGACTATTATGGTTGCGCAGTATGCCGGTTATTTTAGTGGTATATCTGAAAATATTAAACATATATTAAATATTGGAGAGTGGGTTTTAGCTACTCCGGTACTTTTTTACAGTGGATGGCCTTTTATTCGTGGAATGTATTATGGTATGAAGACAAAAACGGTAAATATGGATACCCTTGTCGCCACAGGTGCAATTTTAACCTACATATATTCTATTTATATTACCATTACACGCAGCGGTGAGGCCTATTTTGATTCGGTTACGATGATTATAACTTTTGTGCTTGTTGGAAAATTTTTAGAGGTTTTAAGCAAAAAAAGTATTGCTGACACTTTGGATATTATGAATCATCATCTGCCAAATGATGTGAAAGTGGTTGTGGATAAAAAGATCATTACTAAAAATGTCAATGATGTTAATGCTGGAGAAATTGTTATTATAAATTCAGGAGAGCGTGTTGCTCTTGATGGTGAGATAAAAGAGGGCAGTGGTAGTTTTGATGAGTCAAGTTTGACCGGAGAGAGCGAGCCTGTTTTTAAAAATGTAGGGGAAAATATCATCAGTGGAACAGTAAGTATTGATGCGGATATAAAATATACAGTAACCAAAGATTTTGCACATTCTACCATGAGTAATATTGTCGCATTACTTGAAAATGCGATGAATAACAAACCAAAAATTCAGCAGTTGGCAAACAAGCTGAGTGAATATTTCTCAGAAGTTATATTAGCTCTCTCTTTTATCACTTTTATCGGCTGGTATATCTATTCATCGAATTTTGAGCAGTCTTTTATGATTAGTATTGCGGTTATTGTCATAGCTTGTCCTTGTGCGCTTGCTTTGGCAACACCTGTTGCGACACTGGTCGGTCTCTCTATCGCTTCAAAAAGAGGTATACTCTTTAAAGAAGCTGCGCAGCTAGAGACGATGGCAAATGCAGATATTTTACTGCTTGATAAAACAGGAACTATTACAAAAGGTCGACCTGAAGTTGTCAAAGAGGAGATAATTCTATCATTTCATAAATCATTACTTTACTCACTGCTGCTTAATTCAAAACATCCTGTTGCAAAGGGAGTAGAACAATATATTTTCGATGAAGATTTGGACCCTTTAGAATTGGAGAGTTTTCAAAATATTCCTTCACAGGGCTTATCTGCTATGTATGATGGTAAAATGCTTGCAGGCGGAAATGCAAAGCTTATGAGAACTATAGGTGTTGATGTAAGCAGTTCAAGTGAGAACAGTGAGTTTTATTTTGCTTATGGCGGAGAACTTTTGGCCAAATATGAACTTTTTGATATGCCGCGTGAAGATGCAAAAGAGGCGATAGAAAAAATAAAAAAGATGGGCATAAAGATAATTATGCTCACAGGAGACCATGAAAAAAGTGCAAAAAAAGTGGCACAGATTGTAGGAATAGAAAAATATGAGTATGGACTTACCCCTCAAGACAAAGCTGTGTTTATAGAAAAACTGCATGAAAATGGCAAAGTGACCGTTATGGCAGGGGATGGTGTTAATGATATTTTGGCATTGGCAAACTCTGATATTGCAATTGCTATGGGCAATGGAAGTGATATTGCTATAGAGGTGAGTGATGTGGTGCTTTTAAATGATACATTTAGTTCATTGCATGATAGTTTTAAAATTTCAAAAAAAACATTCACTATGATAAAAGAGAATCTTGCACTTTCATTTATTTATAATGGTATCACGATTCCATTGGCAATGGCAGGGTATATTATTCCTCTTATTGCAGCAATCTCTATGAGTATAAGTTCCTTAATAGTTGTAGGAAATTCAATGAGAATTAAATTTGGGTATAAGGATTAGAATATGAGTAGTTGGGTAATCGGCATGATGCTTGGTGTATCTATATTTTTAGGAAGTATTGCTGTTGTGGCTTTGATATGGGCAATAAAAAAAGGGCAGTTTGATGATTCCGAACATTTTTTAAATGCAGTAAAGTTCGATGGCACAGATGATTTAAATGATGCTTATGAAAAAGAGCAAAAAGTAAAAGAGTTAAAAGAAAAAAAGAAAGAAGATTTACGAAAAAAGGTTTATAAACCTGAATAGCTGTAAAGGTGAGTTACCTAAAAAGGTAACTCAAAAAAATACTACTATTTTCCGATTGTTTGTGCAAAAGCGTCTAAATCAGCATCAGAGTAACGTGCTACTTGACCTTTCATAATACCTTTCATTGGACCACCGAAAGTTCCAGCTTTATAGCCTTTAAGAGCTTCAGCGATTTCAGCGTGAGTCATATCTTTAACAATTTTAGATTTACCCATAGCTTTTTTCTCCCAGTTAGCACCATGACATGCAGCACAAGCTTTCCCGTTTACTGCAGCAGATGCAGCTGTTACTAGTGCTAATGTAGCGATTGAAGCGATTATGATTTTTTTCATTTTATTTCCTTAAGTTAAAATTCAATCTACATTATAATAGGTAAAGTCTTAAATACTTGTTAATGAATTAAAAGGTATCATTTTATTAAAATAAATTTATTACGGATGTGAAGATGCGATACATAGAAGATGACTTAAAAGACAAAACAATACTAATTACAGGCGGAGCAGGATTTATCGGCTCAAATTTAGCATTTTATTTTCAAGAGAATCATCCTGAAGCAAAAGTAGTGGTTCTTGACAGTTTTAGAAGCGGAGAAACGCTCAGCAATGGAAATTTAAAAAGTTTTGGACATTTTAAAAATCTTATAGGCTTTAGTGGTGAAATAATCAGTGGAGATATTAATGATAAAGACTTGCTGCTTGATCTAGAAGTAAATTATGACTTTGATTATATTTTTCATGAAGCTGCAATTTCGGATACTACAGCACAAGAGCAGGATCTGATGATAAAAACAAATGTAAACGCTTATAAAGATTTACTTGATTTAGCCGTAGCACATAATGCAAATATGATATATGCATCTTCTGCCGCGACATACGGAAATGCTGAGTCTCCACAGCGTGTTGGAAGAGAAGCACCCAATAATGTATACGGTTTTTCAAAACTCTCTATGGATCATTTAAGCCGTGATTATATGAAAGAGTGCGATATTAATATTGTAGGGCTTCGTTACTTTAACGTGTACGGTGCGCGTGAATATTTTAAAAACACGACGGCTTCAATGGTTTTACAGTTTGGGCATCAGATACTTGCGGGAAAAAATCCTCGTCTTTTTGAAGGGAGTGATAAAATTCTTCGTGATTTTATCTATATAGAAGATATTATACAGGCAAATATCAAAGCAATGGCACCAAATACAAGCGGTATTTATAATGTAGGAACAGGGAAGGCGAGAAGCTTTCAGGACATTGTAGACATTTTGCAAAAAGAGCTGGGAACATCTTTATCGTGTGAATATATTCCAAATCCTTTTGTCGGTTCGTACCAATTTCATACGGAGGCAGATATTGCAACGACAAAAGAGGCTTTAGGCTATGTTCCGGCTTACGAAATGGAAGAGGGTATAAAGGCTTATGTGCCGGAGATAAAGCGTATATATGAAACAGAAGTAAAATAGATGCAGGTATTTAAAGAAGCAAAACCAAATATCTTAGTCGTCGGTGACTTGATGATTGATCACTATTTGTGGGGGAGTTGTGAGCGTATCTCTCCTGAAGCGCCTGTGCAGGTTGTAGATATTGCCAAAGAGACGACTGTATTAGGCGGAGCAGGCAATGTTGTTAACAATTTAAAGGCTTTAGGAGCCAATGTCAGTGTAAGCAGTGTGATGGGTGATGATGACAATGGCAAAGAACTTGTGAAAATGCTGCATGATATTGATGTTAATACGCAGAATTTAATCATTGAAAAGAATAGAAAAACATCAAAAAAGAGCCGTGTCATTGCTGTTTCTCAACAGATTTTACGATATGACAAAGAGAGTAAAGAAGATATACTTAAAGAGAGTGCACAAAAGATTTTAGACTCGCTTGAAACGAGTATAGAGAATTATGATATTGTGATTTTATCAGACTATGGCAAAGGTGTTTTAACAGAGGAAGTTTCTCAGGGCATTATACAATTAGCCAGCAAATATAATGTAAAGGTTTTGGTTGACCCAAAAGGAAAAGATTTTACAAAGTACCAAGGTGCTTACCTGCTTACACCAAATAAAAAAGAGGCAGTCTTGGCAACTGGCATAGACATTAAAGATGAAGAATCTTTGAAAAAGGCACTGCTAAAGCTGAAAAATGATTGTGATTTGGATGTTTCTTTGATTACTCTTTCTGAAGACGGGATAGCTACATATGAGAAAGAGGTCAAAGTCTTTCCGACCGTTGCCAAAGAAGTATTTGATGTAACAGGTGCCGGTGATACGGTCATAGCTTCGATTGCTTTTGCTTTAAGTATTGGTAAAAGTCTTGAAGAAACAGCAGCTTTTGCTAATCTTGCTGCAGGTGTAGTTGTAGGTAAAATCGGCTCGGCAACTGTGACAATTGATGAAATTGAAGATTATGAAGCATCATTGCATAAGAGTACATCTGATGCACATATAAAAAGTTTTGGAGACATTAACGCAATTGTACAGCGATATAAACAAAACGGCAAAAAGATAGTCTTCACAAACGGTTGTTTTGACATATTACATGTAGGACATGTCAAGTACCTGCAGATAGCAAAAAGTTTTGGAGATGTGCTGATTGTCGGACTTAATTCTGATGAATCTGTTTCAAGATTAAAAGGTCCAAGTCGTCCCGTAAATCCGGCAGAGGACAGAGCCTATTTGTTGGCTGCGCTTGAAGCTGTTGACTTTGTCGTACCGTTTGAATCGGATACGCCTTTTGAATTGATTAAAATGATTGAACCTGATGTATTAGTTAAAGGCGGAGATTATGAAGGTAAAGAGGTTATAGGCACGGAATTTGCTGGTGAATTAAAACTGGTTGATTTTGTTGACGGCAAGAGTACAACGAAAACAATACAAAAAATACAAGGAAATATATGTTAAAAAAAATTACAATAATGGCAGCATGTGCTGCATCAGCGTTTGCTATGAACAGTGCAGGTATAAATATAAATAATGAAGATTTAGAACTTAATGCAAAATTTGATATTGGACAGTTTAATGATAATGTTGAACCTAATGGTATGTTTGTTGGGATTAAGTATTTAGATGCTCATAATGCTAACACAGTTAATAATGATGCACTTTATGAAGTAAATTTTTTAATGAAAAAACCTATGGGTACAAGTGGATTTAATGTTGGATTGGGCGTAAAAGCAAACTATACGAAAGATTATATAACTCTGCCTTTAGGCATTGCATTTGAATATGGACTGCCTTCTGAAACGATTGTTCCTATGGCCTTACATGCAGATATCTACTATGCGCCTAAAGTATTAAGTTTTAAAGCTGCAAATAAATATTTTGAATATAGACTGGAATATGATGCTGAGGTCATTGAACACGGATATGTTATTGTCGGTTACAGACACATAAAAACAGACTATGATGATATAAGAGGCAATTTTACTTACAATGCATCAGCATATGTTGGATTTACTTTCGAGTTTTAAATCTCTAATTTTTTGACAGCCTCTATAACTTCAGAGGCTGTTATTCCTTTCATACACTCATGGTGTTTGAGCGGACACTCTCTTTTCATACAGGGACTGCAATCGAGTTCATGTCGTACAATGATACTTTTTTGATTTTTCCATTGAGAAGTCTCTTGATATTTTGTCGGACCAAAGATGGCAACAGTCGGCACTTGATATGCCGCAGCTACATGCATAGGACCGCTGTCGTTTGTGATAAAAAGAGAACATCCGCCAATATTTGCGCACAGCTCTTCTATATTTGTTTTTCCTGCCAAATTAGTGAAGTTCTTTACATGTAACGCCTTAAGATTATCTTCAATCTCTTTTGCCATTTCTACTTCATTGGGTCCGCCGAATATTATAATGTCATATTTATTCTTGTAAAATGCCGCAACCTGGGCAAATCGTTCAGGGTACCATCTCTTTGCGCTGCCGTAGGTTGCACCTGCATTAATGCCAAGCATCGGTTTTACAAACTTTTTGGGCTCGATGTAGAGTTTTAGAGGAGGAATTCCTTGTTTGAAATTATTTATATTGACCATGGCAATTTGTGTATATTGTTCTACCAAATGCTGATTTGTTTTTATTTTTGGGGTATGAGAGAGTAAGAGTTTTGAATGCCACGAAGCCCTTGTACAGCAGATGACTGTACCTGTAAAGCGTAGTAATAATGTAGAGTGAATTTGGTTTCTAAAGCTGACCGCCATATCAAAAATACCTAACTCTTTTGCCAGTTTATAGGTTGCCACAAGTCGCGATGGTGCTTTTTTTGTCTCATCTACTATGGCGCGTTCACACAAAGGATGATGTTTTAAAGCTTCAATGCTTACATAACTTCCTACAAAGGTAAACCTTGCATTTGGATAATACGATGCTAAAAGTTCAATTGCCGGTGTTGCCATAACAGCGTCACCAAGCCAGTTTGGAAGAATAATAAGGATCTTCATATTATGCTCTCTCACTTGCATTGACTTGTTTGCCTATCTCTTTTGTAATGAAAATATATAAAGGAGAAGAACTGATAACAAGGGTTTCATCATTTATTTTTTTCCCGGTTTTTGAATAGACTTCATAATAATCTTGATTCTCTAAAGTTGTTTCTTTGATCGACCAATGGATTTGTAAAAGCTTTTCATCTAGTAAAACCTGAAAAATATAATAGCCTCTTTTTATATCTAAGCGTAGAAATTGTGCATTTTTAAGCGTGGCGAACATAAATTTATAGGTAAAAAATGCTTCTCTTTTCCTGATGCCTTCTCTGTTGTCGACTAAACCGTAACCCGGAGCAATGAGCTGATGCCAAGAGACGGAATCAACCTGCTGTGAAGCGAATGTCAAAAGGTAATAGCGCAGCATAAAGTCCGCATATAAATCTTCGCTGACACATTCATGCTCACTTGTCGGGGCATAAGGAGCTGTGTTTGAGAGTGGCCAGTTTGTCTCTGTTACATGTAACTCCTGTTTTGTCTTAGGAGAGAGCCAGACAAGTGTGCTTAATAGGGCTATTTTGTCTGTCAATGTAAATCCCAGTTGCGTGTTTTCGGGTGCTCCACGTCTATCTACATATAAAAGTGCTGCAACGGCGTCATATTTACATTTGCAAAAATTAAACAGTGTGTGTACGGTAAAATGAAGTTCAAAATCTATAACACCGCTCCCGAGGAGTTTCATATCTGGAAATTCAGTTTTTTTCAAATCATAGGCAACTTTATAAAAATCAAGATATTCCCGTACTGAGAAAAAGCCCCATTTTGCGCGATTTATTGTAGAGCCTATCTCATACATCGTGACCGAATTTCCAAGCATAGAAAAGATTACATGTAAATCATTTTTTAATAGCTCCAAGTCTTCTATATGCTCACGGTCCTGGAGTAATTTAAGTGTAATCTTCTTGTCTCTGTTTTGGAAAATAAAAGTTTTGAGTTCATCAAGTTTGTCCATCTCCCAAAGTTTAAAACGAAGTAGTATGCTATTTATCTCCAACTCTTCTAGCATTGCAAGTGTTTCTTGGGGCTCCCTTTGCCAGTCAACACCCAAAGAAAAAAACTCTGATGAATTAATCTCTTTTCTTTTGACAAAAGGCATCATCAAAATACTCAATGGAAGTATAATCAAAGAAGAAAATATAGTATAAAGTAAAGAGAGACTCTCTTTTTTACGCATTGATTTCTTGTACTCTTTGTCTTGGAGCAGTGCTGGTTGGTCGGAATAATCATCCCATTTAAAAGGTTTTTTCATAAGTGGGATTATACCTTTTTTACGATAAAATACATAAAAATCAGCTAGGATTGTGTCAAATGAGAATATTGGTAGTGAGAACAGATAAGCTGGGTGATTTTATAACTGCACTGCCGGCAATGTATGTCCTGAAAAAACACAATTCTAAAAATAAAATTATTGCACTTGTTGCGCCTTTAAACAAGACGTTAGCGCTTACATGTAACTTTATTGATGAAGTCATTGTGGATGAGCCTGAGAGTTCTGCTTATGCGCTCTCACGTAAGATAAGAGAAGCAGATATAGATGCTTCTGTGACGCTCTTTTCAAATACCAGAGTAGCAGTTGCACAGTTTTTGGCAGGTATTAAAACGAGAATTGCCCCTGCGACAAAAATAGCACAGATTTTTTACAACAAGCGGGTCAAACAAAGACGATCTGAAGTGAAAATGGCTGAGTTTGAGTATAATCTTGCTCTTACTAAAACATTGTTTCCTGACATAGATATAAACTATGAAAAACCTCTGCTGCGCTTTGATGATGCACAAAGCCTATATCAGAAATTTTGCAAAAAAAATAATATAGAAAAAAAAGTGGTTGCCTTTCATGTCGGTTTTGGCGGTTCCTCGGATGCTAACTGGAACCTGGACGAGTATGAAGAATTAATCCGTGAAGTGTTACATGTAAACAGACATCAGGTTGTATTAACCTTTGGACCTGATGAAGAAGCCTTAAAAAAAGAGATGCAAGAACGGTTACAAGGTACAAATGTTGTGTTTTATCTTTCAAATGACGGTATTGTAAATTTTGCAAAGCTTATTAGTAATTTTAAACTTTTTGTTTCTACTTCTACGGGAACGTATCATTTGGCTTCTTTGGTCGGGACACCGACAATGACCTTTTTTGGAGACTCTAAATTTGCAAGTGCCGCGCGTTGGAAAGGTGTAGGCGATGAGAGGCTGCAAAAACATTATATGCTTCCGCAACACGAAGCAAATCGAAAAATAGTTTTTGAAAAAGTTAAAAAAGAGTTTGCTACTTTTTAAACTCTTTGTTTAATTCATAGAGTTTGATATATTTGTAAAAATTCGTCACCATATGCGAATAGGCAATGACTAGTCCTACATAACCGTCTCGAAACCCCTGTTTGAAAAAGTAGGTTTTTACAAATGAATAAGCTCCGTTAAAAAAGGCTTTTGTCGGAGATGAAAATTTTTTGCCTGCATTGTTCTTTGCAAAAAGTGTTGAGTATGTGTTGGCTTTGTTGACAAACTGCTCAATACTTTGGTAACTGTAATGCAAGATATTTCCCTTTAAAAGCTTAGTTTTTAAGCCATCGGTAATAATATCTTCATGAACATCATTATTATTGTATTTAGTAACAGTTTTAT
>CAZDEM010000042.1:0-11701 GCA_964504315.1 uncultured Sulfurimonas sp. | reverse complement strand
AACGGCATACTATATTTCTGCTTGTTTCGTGGGCTCGGAGATGTGTATAAGAGTCATATTATATAATTTATGAATATTAACAAAGGTTGGATAATGCATTTTTTAGATGAAGATATTTATGAGGCTGTGAAAAATTATCTTCCAAAAGTGAGTGAATATGTAAATTCTCATGGTGGAGATATCAAACTTCTTGGAGCAAAAGAGGGCACTGTTTATATAGAACTAACTGGCGCATGTGGTGGCTGTTCTATGAGTCTGATGACGACAAAAATGGTTGTACAAAAAAAATTACGAGAGCTTATACACCCTGAACTTGTTGTTACAAACGTCGATGGAACTTCTGAAAATAAGATGCCCGAAGATGCTTATATCGGTACTAAAAAAGATGAGGACGATCACACGAGTATGGAAGAAGAGAAACATGGCATGCTCGATAATATTAAGCATATAATAGGACTTTAAGATGGTTATAGATTATGCAGACAAAGAACTTACACAACGCTACCAGCTTATGGCGCAGACAATTATTCCTAGACCGATTGCCTGGATTGTCACTCAAAACAAACAGGGCATTATTAACATCGCACCTTTTAGCTATTTTATGGGGCTTAGTTCTGAACCTGCTACCATGATAGTAAGTATCGGGCATAAAAGTGACGGGAGCGAAAAAGATACCCTTAGAAACATTAAAGAGAATGGGAAATGTACTATATGTATGGTCGATGAAGCGCATCTCAATCAGATGCATTTCAGCTCAAAAGAGCTACGTGAGGAGGAAAGTGAAGCTAGTGCGTTTGATATCAAAACAAAAGAAGTTGTAAAAGGGTTCCCTCCTATGGTTCAGGGTGTTCCTAGTGCATTTTTTTGTGAATTTTATCAAGAAATAGAGCTTAAAAACTCGAAAACGATTCCTCTGGTTGTTGAAATAAAAGAACAATTTATTGATGATGGTATTTTATCTGATAAGGAAAAAATTACACTTGATTATGAGCCTGTTGCACGTGTAGGAAAAAGTTATGCACTTCTTGGTAAAAAAATCACTCCGCCAATTATCAAATAGACACAGATGCACGACTATATACTCTACTCACTTATAACTTTAGTGCTTTCTGCCATATTTTCTATGGGTGGAGCAGGTTCTGGTATAGCTCTTATTCCTATTTTTAATTTTTTAGGGCTTGATTTTACTGTTGCAAAAGCAGTGGGCCTTTTTGCCGGAGCTTCTACAACTATCACTTCAAGTATTATGAACATAAAAAGAAAAGCTGTAGAGTACAAATTTGTATTTCCTATTGCATTTACTATGCTCATATTCGCACCAATTGGTGCATACAGCAGCGGTTTTATAGATGAAAAATTTGTGAAGTTTCTCTTTATGCTTCTTCTCTTTTACTCTGCTACTATGATGATGTTTGGTAAGAAAAAAGCTCTTCTACATGTAGAGTCAAAATATACTCTTTTTATAGTAGGTGCTAGTGTTGGATTTTTATCTGGACTTTTAGGAGTAGGCGGAGGAAATATTCTCATCCCTCTTTTAGCACTTTTGGGATATGAGCCGAAAAAGGTAGCTGTAGCTGTCAGTTTTGTTGTCCCTTTTTCTGCACTTGGCTCATTTTTTACCTATGCAACTTATGTAGAGCTTGATTGGATGATGCTTCTTGTTGTTGCACTCTCTGCCATTGTCGGTGGATACATTGGAAATTATATGATGTATTTTAAACTACAACAGAGTCACATTAAAAAGCTTATGGCAGGACTGCTCTATCTCTTAGCACTCAAACTGCTTTGGCATTTTATAGCCTAAGGAACAGTATGAAAATTAAAACTACCTCTTCGGTCGTTATCCGCATCGTTTTATGGCTTGTTATGGTTGTAGGAGGTGGCGTTTATGCTTATGAAATAGACAAGAATAATTGCCTTTTTCATTCCCCGCTTTTTCATCTGCTCTCATTGGTCTTTTTATTTTACGTCTTGCATTCCGCGCTGCTGCTAATGAGTATAAAGACTATGCAAAGAAAGTTCCTATGGTTTCTTTTAAACGTAGTTGTTTAAGAAAAGTCTTTAGAAAATATAAAAGATTTTAAACTTACTATATCTTTTTATCTACTTCATGACTCTTCTTATATGAAAAGCTACAGTCACCATTGGAGGTACTTTTTTCATTTATATTTCATATTTAAAGTTTAAAATTCTATTCTAATTTAAAAACGGAGTAAGATTATGAATAGTAATAATTTAGTAGCGAAAGGTTTATTGGTTTTAAGTTTATCCATTACATCAATGTTAGCAAATGAAGTTAATGATGAACCAAACGAAGCTTCTATAGCTCAAATAACAATATCTCAAAATATGAGTAAAAAAGAGTCTTTGGCAGTTTTGGACAAAGTACTTTCACCTTTTGAAGATATGACAGAATATGCTCTGGCTAAAGATATTTCAGGAATGAAAAAGGGCTACAAAAATATTGAAAATATTGAAGACAATGCTCTTTTAAAGCAAACTATCACATCTGCTAAATTAAGAATCTTATCCCAAAATATTGAAAAACTTGAAACATATATAGATAATGCGGATTATTTACATGTAGCGCTTCTTTCATCAAATATGTTTAATGACAGCGTAACAAATTTCAAATTTCAAAATAATATCCAAGATCAAATACATATTGAGCATTTAGACTATATGGGTTTTAGACTTCTTGCACTGTTGGATGAAAAAGATATCAACTACGTTCAAATGAGTAAAGTAATTACAAATGCAAAAATTAACTGGAATGCAATTAAAGAAAAAGTAAAAGATGAAAATAGTGTTGATGCATTTGATTTATTGTTTAAAGGCTTACAGGAGAGTGTACAAACCAAAAATAATACAATGATTAAAATTTTATCTGAGCTTGATTTAGCTTTAGTTGATGTTATTGAGAAAAAAATATAATTGATTTGAAAAAATGAAGCAAATTATATTTTTATCCTTAATCATTTTATTAATATTAACTGTTGGATGTAATGATAATTCTGAAAATACATTAAAAAAAGGTATAACAGCTTATAAAGATGGAAATTATCAAAAGGCTATAAATTTTTTTAATCAATCTTGTATAGCTGAAAATGCTGTTGGATGTTATTATCTTGGTGGGATGTATTATCTGGGCAAAGGTGTTCCTCAAAATAAATCAAAAGCCAAAGAGTTTTTTGCTAAGGCCTGTAATAATGGAGAAAACAGTGGATGCTATAATTATAATATCCTGGATGAGCAGGATATAAAATAATCGTCTATTACTTACTTGGGTCGATAGACCCGAATATTTTCACAGCCTTTAGCATCTCGCAAATATTGGGCGTGAAGTTGGCTCATAATACCTTTGTCACAGTAAAGTAAATACTCTTTATCTTGTGGCAGTTTATGAAACTCTGTTTTGAGTTTGTGAAAGGGAATTTTAATACTTTCACATGGTGTTTGAATACACTCATCTTCCGGACGAATGTCAATAATTACAAATTCACCTGCACTTAAATCTTTTACTACTTCAATTGGCGCTAAATTTGCTACATCATCCACAATTTCATCAATATTAAGATGTTGCGCATCTTGTACTGCCTTATCTAAAACATCATAGTTGAATTTTTGTGCCACTTTTTCCATACGCTTAAAAGAGCCGTGCGTAATAGGATTTTGAGAAATCACGCCGCAATATTCCGGCATATTTTCTGCAAAATGGCGTGTTCCTATTTCATTTGCTATAGAGATGATTTCAGGCTTATTCATCGTCGCAAGAGGACGGAGTATCAGCTTGTTCGTTACCTGGTCAATAAGCGCGAGGTTACGAAGCGTCTGACTTGAAACCTGCGCAACACTTTCGCCGGTTACAAGAGCATCTATTTCCATGGCATCTGCTACTTTCTCTGAAGCTATAAGCATCAGACGTTTGAGTGTTACACCCATATATGTAGGTGGAGTCGAGCGAAAAATCTCCGTAAGAACATCATCAAACGGGATGGAGATAAATTTTACCTTATGTGAAGAGCCAAATTTATTCCAAAGATACAGTGCAACCTGTTTGACACCTATCTCATGAGCCATACCGCCAAGATTAAAAAATATAAAGTGTGTTTTCATTCCTCTTTTCATGGTAAGATAGGATGCCACAGTAGAATCAAATCCGCCTGACATCAGTGAGAGTATATCTCCTTGCGTACCGATAGGAAAACCACTCAGACCTTTATACTTTGTAGAAATAAAGTTAAGCTGGTCTTGAATAAGTTCCATTTGAACTACTATATCGGGATTTTTTAGTGAAACATTTTTTGCTTTGGAGTTAGCCAATAGATGCCCGCCCACTGTCCTTTCAATATCAATAGAACTAAAATCATGTTTTCCTGTACGTTTGACTCTTACGACAAAAGTTTTATCTTCGAGAGAGTCTGCTGCGAGTTCACGAACTTTTGTCTTAATTTTTTCAAGCGTGTTCATTTCATTAAATTGTAAAACTTCCAGTATCTGCTCAATTCCCGGCGTGTCTAAAAGTTTTTGTCTCACTTGGGGAAGAACATCTTTTGGAGTAAAAACTTCTATCTTGTCAGAATATTTTTTGACTTCAATTTCTGGGTTTATTCGTTGTAAAATTGTAAGAAGATTATTATAAAGTTGACCAACCATCTGGCGTTTTGCAGATGGTCCTTTTATCATGATTTCTGGAAAAAGTTTTAAAATGAATTTTTGCACGTTTGCGGCCTTTAGATTTTTGATTGAATGAAGTTTTCCATCTCAGAAACTATTGTCTCAATGCTGCCTTCACCTGAAACTACTTTTAAAATACCTTTTTGTGTATAAAAATCTTTTATTATTTGTAGCGGTTCCGTGTATACTTTCATTCGGTTGTTAAAAATTTCATTGTTGTCATCAGCGCCGCGGGCACGCCCAAGAACTCTATCTCTGGCTGTTTCTTCGCTCACTTCTACTTCAATAACACTTACGAGTTCTATATCTTTATGTTCTTGGAGGTATTTATCAAGTTCAAGCATCTGTTCAATACTTCTAGGGTAGCCGTCTATGATAATAATATCAGTCGGAGATGATTTAATGGCATTGATTATAGTCTCTATTACTATATGTATAGGAACTATTTCACCTTTTGAGATGTATTTGTTTATCTCTTTGCCTCTTTCACTGTTACTTGCAACTTCCCCGCGCAGCATATCACCGGTAGAGTAGTGTGTTATATTGTCATTGTGCTCGGCTATGAGTTCGGCATCTGTAGTTTTACCGGAGCCTGGAGCTCCAATAATTAAAAAGAGTTTTTTACGACTCATTATTTTACTTGTTCACGCAGTCTTATATGCAGGTCACGAAGTTGTGTATTGTCAACCGGACTTGGCGCTTTTGTTAATAAACAAGAAGCTTTTTGTGTTTTAGGAAATGCAATCACATCACGAATGCTTGATTTTTTAGTTAAAAGCATGATAAGTCTGTCAAAACCCAGGGCAAAACCACCATGTGGAGGTGCACCAAATTTAAGTGCATCAAGCAAGAAACCAAACTTTTCCTGTGCTTCTTCTTCTTCAATTCCAAGAAGTTTAAATACTTCTTCTTGTATTTCTTCTTTGTGGATACGAATAGATCCACCACCAAGTTCAGTACCATTTAAAACGATATCATAAGCGATAGACTCTATCTCTTCTACATCCTCTTTATCAGTATCTTTTGGCATTGTAAATGGATGGTGTAGAGCTTTTACGCGACCATCTTCAACTTCAAACATTGGAAAATCTACTACCCAGACAAATTCATAAGCATTTTCATCTATAAGATTCATTTTTTCATGTTCAGCGATGAAGTTTCTGAATCTTCCCATATAATCCCATACAGTTTTTTTGTCACCTGCACCAAAGAAGACTACATCACCAACTTCAAGTTCAGTTCTCTCGATTATAAGCGCGATGTCTTCTTCAGAAAAGAATTTAGTAAGTGGACCTTTAAGTCCGTCTTCTTTCATTTGGAAGTATCCAAGACCATGAGCACCAAACTTACGAACGTAGTCTTCAAAAGATTTCATTTCACGTTTTGAAAATACTAAGTCAGCACCGGGAACTCTAAGTGCCTTAATACGGTTAACATGTGGTTTTTTAGCGATATTTGTAAAGATTTCATTATCACATCTCTCAAAGATGTCAATTACATCTACCATTTTAAGATCATATCTTAAATCCGGTTTATCTGAACCATACCATTCCATCGCATTTTTGTGCGTGATACGGTTAAAAGGTGGCTTAACATCAACGCCACAGGCACCAAACATAGCAACAAGCAGATCTTCTGCTACTTTCATAACATCTTCTTGGTTACAAAAACTCATCTCGACATCTATCTGGGTAAATTCAGGCTGACGATCAGCACGCAAGTCTTCATCACGGAAACATTTTGCGATTTGAAAATATCTGTCAAATCCACCAACCATTAAAAGTTGTTTAAAAAGCTGCGGAGACTGTGGCAATGCATAGAACTCGCCGTTATGAACACGAGAAGGAACTAAGTAGTCTCTTGCACCTTCGGGTGTTGATTTTGTAAGAATAGGTGTTTCAACTTCTAAAAATCCGTTTTCATCAAGAATATTTCTAGCCGCGATTGCCGCTTTTGAACGAAGACGAAATACTTCAAACATATCAGGATCACGAAGTTCCAAATAGCGATATTTGAGTCTTGTCTCTTCACCGACATTCTTATCACCGATTACAAAAGGAACAGGTGCAGATTTATTCTCAATAGTAAGTTCTGTAACTACTATTTCAATAGCACCCGTTTTTAAACGAGGATTTGTAAGACCTTCGCCTCGAAGACGAACTTTTCCTTTAGCAATTAAAACATATTCATCACGAACATTGTTTGCTACAGCATGCGCTTCTTTAGAGTCTTCCGGGTCACATGTAAGCTGAATAAGCCCTGTTTTGTCACGTAAATCTATGAAAATAATTCCACCGTGGTCGCGATAATTATTCGCCCAACCAGTCAGAATAACATCTTCTCCAACATTTGTTTCATTTAAATCTGTACAGTAATGAGTTCTCAAAATCTAGAGTCCTATATAAATAATTTTCGCGATTATACCGAAATATAGTATAATTGACAAAATATTTCTATAAAAGAGCAAACTTTGCAAAGAAAAATAATCAAAAAAATCGGTGTAATATTACGGCCTTCTACTCCAGAGTTAAAAGAGAGCTACTTTAAGCTTGAAAAAACTTTTAAAAAATATCAGATTGATGTTACTATAGATAGCATAAGTGGTGGGATGATCGGTGTGATGGGAATGGAATTTGAACATTTGTGTCAAAATTCCGATGCTTTGGTTACTTTAGGAGGAGATGGCACGCTTATATCAACTGTCAGGCGTTCATTCAAGTATGATATACCAATTTTTGGTGTTTATGCAGGCAGTTTAGGATTTTTGGCTGATATTAACCTGGATGAGCTTGATGAATTTGTATCTAATTTGGTTGCTGGAAATTACCGAGTCGATGAGCGTTCAATTCTTGAAGCTCAGTTTGTGCAAAATAAAAAAGAGGTAACGCTCTATGCTTTTAACGACATTGTTGTTACGCGTCCCTCTGTTTCAAACATGATACATGTAGAGACTTTAGTTGATTCAAAAGCATTTAATACTTACTACGGTGACGGTGTCATTGTTTCCACACCGACAGGCTCAACGGCTTATAATCTCTCAGCCGGCGGTCCTGTGCTTTTCCCTCTGACAAATGTTTTTGCCCTGACGCCGATTTGTCCGCATTCACTCACACAAAGGCCTGTTGTACTACCTGGAGAGTTTTCCATAGAGATGAAAACACCCAAAGACAGAGCTTTAGTAATAATAGACGGACAGGATAAGCATGAACTTGAAGCAGGGGAAAGCATCCATATACAATTGGCGAAAAAGAAAGTCAAACTCATACACAGAGAAGAGTTTAACTATTTTGATGTACTCAAAGAAAAATTAAATTGGGGTGATTAAAGCATGAAAAATTTACTATGCTTGTTAGTTATAATGAGCATAAGCTATTCCTCTTTATTGGCTGCTTCTAGTCATGCTGTAGTTTTGCAATATCATAGATTTGATGAGATAAAATACCCCTCGACGAGTATATCTATGGAACTTTTTACACAACAGGTAGAGTATTTGGTAAAAAACAATTATACTGTCTGGCCGCTTTCTAAAATAGTTCAATATTTACTTCAGAAAAAAGAACTTCCCGATAGAACTGTCGCAATCACTATAGACGATGCTTATCAGAGTGTATATACAAAAGCCTACCCCTTACTCAAAAAGTATAAACTTCCTTTTACTGTATTTGTGAACTCTGTGCCTATTGTTCATGAGTCTGTGCATTATTTAACCTGGGATGAAATGCGGGAGATGGGAAGATACGGTGCAGAGTATGCAAATCATACTTATTCGCATCAGTATCTTGTACGAGACGGGATAAAGAATCCTGAAAATTATAAAAAGTATGTCATAAAACAGATTGAGATGTGTGAGGTGAAAATAGAAAAAGAGCTGGGTAAAAAAGTCTGCACTGAGCCAAAAATACTGGCTTACCCTTTTGGTGAGTATGATGTGAAATTGATGAAAGTAGTAAAAAGTTTAGGGTATATCGGTGTTGCACAAAACTCTGGTCCTATCTCTGATGAGAGTGACTTTATGGCTTTAACAAGGTTTCCGATGTCAGGAGGATTTGGGGAAATGAATCAGTTTATACTGAAAATAGATACATTGCCTTTACCTTTACAAAATGTTTCCAATGAAGATACACTGGTTGACAAATCAAATAATCCGCCTTCATTGATTTTGACCTTAAAAAAACCACTTAACGATTTACAATGTTTTACGGCTGATGGCAAGAAAATAACGATGCAGTGGATAAATGAGAGAACTGTAAAAATACGTGCAGAACAACCTTTGGCTTATCCTCGCAACCATTATACATGTACCGCCCATGCAAAAGGAAATGCATGGTACTGGTACAGTCATTTGTGGGTTATATTAAAGTGAAAAATTACTCGGTAAATGCGGCACTCATATAGCCGACAACTTGAGATTTGTCTCCGCTTGCATCAGCACTGGTTCTATAATCAAGCAGTGTCGGTTTTAGTCCATTCTCTTTTGCCGCTATAAGCATTGCTTCGACTCCTATTTTACCGCAGGCTTCACAGCCTTGATGAAGTTCTTGAGGGTTAAGACTTGCTACCGCCTCAAGACAAATGCTGTCAAGCTGTTTTGCTTTGTCGATGTCATAATAATGACTCAAATCCGTACTTATAACGACAACAGTCTCTTTATCTTTTAAAAGATAATTAATAACTTTTGCTAAATTAGCCGGGTCTTCATTTCCGTAAACAAGTTCTACAACAGAAGTATTTGGCAGGTAGTGTTTCACAAACGGCATCTGCACTTCCGTAGAATGTTCTGAATGGGCATCTGCTTGAAAGTGCAGACCAAATTTTTTTATCAACTCATCTGCAAGCTTTTTATCTATAGGCAGATTTCCAAGTGGTGTTTCATAGCTGTCATATTCGGCAACACTCGTTCCGTTTAAATAAACACGATGACTCGGTCCTATTACTATCACACGTTTTGCATGTGAATTTTTCAGCAGTCTAAACGCTATATTTGCCGTAAATGCAGAGTAAACATATCCTGCATGCGGTACAATTATAGCTCTCGGATTTAAATTTAATATAGCTCTATCTTTTATAGACTCGTCTATTATTGTGTTGTAATGATCAAACATTTTTTCTATTTCTTCTTTGCTTGCAGGGTAGAATTGTCCCGCAACCGCATCTTTTCTTATACTCATTTCCATACTCCTTCTATAACTCTGTTGCATTTTGGACAATGTCCGTCAACAAGAGAATTTTTCGTAACCGAATAACCGGTTCTGTCTATAAGCAAGGTTCCGCAGTCAGGACAATATGTATCACCGTGAACAGGAACATTCCCCATATAAACATATAATAAACCGGCTTTTTTTGCTATGTCGCTGGCACGCTGCAGCGTTTGCAGTTTTGTATATTCATGATCCTGCATTTTATAATCAGGATGAAAAGCGCTTAAATGCCATGGTACATGCACGCCAAGATCATTGGCTATAAATGATGCCATTGCTTCCAAATCTTCGTCGCTGTCGTTGTCTCCTTCGATGAGCAGGGTAGTTACTTCTACCCATATACCTTCTTTGACCATACCTCGCAAGGTCTCTTTTACGGCTTCTAGACCGCCTTTTAAAACTTTTTTGTAATAAGCGTCATCCCAGCTTTTAAGGTCTACGTTTGCAGCATCAAGCCACGAAGCCATATCTTTGACGACTTCGGGTGTTTCAAACCCGTTCGTTACAAAAATATTTTTCAGCCCTTTTTGTCTTGCTATGACACCGATGTCTTTTGCATAAGGGTAAAAAATAGTCGGTTCATTATAGGTATAGGCAATAGAAGAAGCCCCATTTTCTATGGCTAAATCAACCATTTTTTCCGGTGAAATATAAACACTTTCATCTACAGTATGCTCTTGTGAAATTTGCCAGTTTTGGCAAAATGGGCATTTAAAATTACATCCGACCGTTCCAAAGGAAAGGGCGGTAGTTCCCGGCAATAAATGATAAAGCGGTTTTTTCTCTACAGGGTCAACATTTAGTGCAGTTGGATGCCCGTAAACAAGAGTTTTCAGTTCTCCGTTTTCATTTTTATTGACTCCGCATACACCGGCCTGTCCTTCTTTCATTTGGCAATAGTGCTGACATAACATACATATAATTTTTTCTTTTTCTGGTATTGTTTCATAATAATTCATTTTAGTCTCCTAGGGTTAAGTCTCTTTATAGTTAGAGACTCAACTTAAGGGTATTTTAACTAAAAATTTAAAAAAAGTCAAATTTATTAATATTAAATTAAGGAAACAATTTGAAAATGCGGGTTTTTGCCTCAATAACAGTGCCGGACTTCATTGTTAGTTTGACAGGATAACGGTACATGCAGGCTATTTCTATATAATCATATTGTTGGCAGCTAATCATTTTTTTTATTTTTTTTATTTTTTATTAGTTCGCTGAGTGGTGAATGACTCGGGTAGAGCACTTTAGCAGATGGAATGTCTGCTGCTGCCGGATCCAAGTGCGAATCTTGGTCATCAAAGAATATATGGGGCTTAAAAGCTTTTAAAAACCTGCTTTTTTCCAACCCTCCAAGAAAAAAGGCTTCATCAACATACACATTCCAATCTCTGAGTGTTTTAATGACTCTCATTTCTGCAGGACTGTTTCTTGCCGTCATTATCGCTAGTTTTACAGGTGAGAGTTCAATTCTACCGGGTAAACGTTCTTGCATTTTTGACAGCTTAATCAATAATTTTGCATGTGGTCCGCTTGCCAAGGGTGTGTCTTGTTTGTTGTCTTCATTGGCATGAAATGTTGAAAGACCTTCTGTCTGATTGAGTATTTCACTCTCTTCATTAAATATAACGGCATCGGCATCAAAAGCAAAACGTACTTGATTTTCATCCAAATGTTTAGCACTCTTGGGTGGTGCTTTCACGATTGCGGCTGCACACACATTACTGTCGATGATTTGTTGTGCATCACTCTCATTTGTTGTTAAAAATAGATCGACATAAAAAGCTTCAAGATAATCAACATTGGATTCACCTGCCGTAAATGCTGAT
>CAZDEM010000041.1:9731-11862 GCA_964504315.1 uncultured Sulfurimonas sp. | reverse complement strand
TATGGACAATAAAAAACTTATAATTGCTATATTTATTATTGTTTTATTAAATATTATATTGTTTTTAGAATTTAATAGAATGCAGAGGAAAGATATTGTCAGGAATGCAAATTATATAGCATCAAATCTTGAGAATAATTTGCATAATAGTATAAAAGCCGTAGAGTATCTTCATTTAGCGGCACTGCATATTTTTAACAATAAAGAAAAAATAAAACTAGATAAAGCATTAAATATTAAATATATTAATGAGAATGGAAGTTATGCATTAGACAACAATGGGCATAAAACTTCCACTTCAAATAAAGAAGTAAATTTATTGGGATTTGGAAAAACAACACTGTCAGAAAAAAAGAGATTGCAAGAAATGGAAGCAGCATTGGGGTTGGCTCCATTTTTAAAACTTATGTATACTCAAAATAAAAATTTTGCCTGGGTTTATTACTACTCAAAAAATCATTTTACAGTGCTTTATCCTTATATATCATCAAAAGATTTTGATTTTACGCCAGTATTGGAAAAGAAGCCTTTCTACCACTATGCAACCCCTAAAGTTAACCCTCAAAAGAAGTTGTTTTTTACGCCTTTATATATGGATGCGATAGGGAAAGGACTTATGGTTACAGTTGGTAAGCCTTTATATTGCCATAATGAATTTATGGGGACTCTTGATGTAGATATAACACTCAACAATTTTGATAATGCATTGTCACGTCTGGATTATTTTGATAATCAAACTGCTATTTATAATGAAAAACACCAAATTGTGGCCAGTCACAATATGATTGGAGATTTTAACCGAAGCAAAATATATAAAATAAATAATTTTGTTGCTCCAGCAATATTAAACATACAAGAGACATTGGATTCTGTACAGTATATAGATTACAACTATATTTTTGTAAAAACACTGCCTGATTCACAGTTCAGATTTATTTATATCGCCAGTGCATATACCATTTGGCTGAAATCTCTTATATATACTTTTCCTGTTTTTATACTTATGTTGCTGAGTCTTTATTTGATTTTTTTATATCAAAAATCAAAATATATAAATCATAAGTTGAAACTGCAAACGGTAAAAGATTATATGACTGGTACATATAACAGAAGATACTTTTTTGAGGTTGCCGGGGCACTTTATTTACGAGCTAATCGTAAACATACCAAGTTGGCAGTCACCATGATAGATATTGACGCTTTTAAAGCTATTAATGACACTTATGGTCATGATATAGGTGATTTGGCTATTATAGAGGTTAGAAAAGTATTAGAGCGAAATTTGCGAAAATATGATTTGTTCGCTCGATTTGGCGGTGAAGAATTTTGTGTTTTACTTGATGATATTTCTAAAGAGGATGTAGAAAAACTTTTTGAAAAGATAAGAAAAGATTTTGAAGACAATAGAATTACAAGTGGTGATATGACTATAGGCTATACAGTCTCTTTCGGTATAGCTTATGGAATGATGAGTTCTTTAGAAAAACTTATAAAAGTGGCGGATGAAGCAGTATATGCATCGAAACAAAATGGGAAGAATCAAGTAACAATCTATGAAGTATAATTTATGATATTAGTGTTTTTTTATATTTTTTTAGAAATATATGAAGTGCAGTGGCAAAGCGCATCGACACTCATGGATATGCTCTCAAGAATGTATAAATATTATAATAAAAGCATTTTTTTGTTTTTAATTATGCATCCAACACTCTATTTTGCTGTTTGGCTCATGATACTGAGTGATTATAATATATATGCTCTTGTCTTGTTTCTTCTCAAAGCAGCGGATATTTTTACGAAATTGTATTTTATCAAACAAATTTTTATAGATAAAAAAGTTTCTGATGAATTAAGAATTGCCTTATCAACACAACTCGACAAATATATGCCATATATAGGACTGCTTATTTATCCACCTTTAGTTTATATGGCTCTGAACAATTGAGTGAACTCTAAATAAACTTAAAAATTAATTCAACAGCTTTTAGCAAAGAAAAGTCTTTAATACAACATTAATATTAAACTTACTATAATAATTGAACGATAGTCGGTCAAAATGAATTTGGAGGTTAAAGTTGGCAATTATAGTTGACAAAGAACAGAAGAAAAAAGATATTGCACTTGGAACAAA
>CAZDEM010000041.1:0-9631 GCA_964504315.1 uncultured Sulfurimonas sp. | reverse complement strand
TGGCAATTATAGTTGACAAAGAACAGAAGAAAAAAGATATTGCACTTGGAACAAAAGCGTTAATATTAAATGACGGGATTAATAATATAACAATTTCTCAAATAGCAAAAGCTGCCAATATTGGTAAAGGTACAGTGTATGAATACTTTAAAAATAAAGATGAAATTGTTTTTGAATTAGTTGAGATTCTAATGCAAGAGCACAACAAACGAAAAGAAGCAAAATTAGCATTACATGGTACAACAAGAGAAAAAGTAAAAAGTTTTTTTAGTTTTTTTTACGCCGAAGAAGATGAAGAACTACGTAAAATATATAAACAATTTACTGCTATTGCTCTGAGTAGTACAAATGAAGATATGGTCTCTTTTCAAACACAATGTTATGTGTTATATGAAAAATGGATGGAGAATATCATAGAAGAAGGTATAGTAAATAATGAATTAAAGCCCGAAGCGAAAGAGCTTATAATGGGAATATTTGCTTTTACACAAGGTGCTTTCATTATGAGTGTCACAACAAGTACCATAATGGATTTACAACAAAAAATAAATAATCAAATAGACATTTTATTTGATTTAATGGAGAAATAATGATGAAGAAACTACTTTTACTCAGTATTGTACCGGCTCTTTTGTTTGGAGATGACTTAAAATCACTTTTGGATTTTGCAAAAGAGAATAACAACCTTGTAAATGCTTCTAAAATCTCAGTTCATGCAAAAGAAAAAGAGGTACAAAGTGCAACAAGCAATTATTTTCCTACTTTGGATACGAGTGCTTTTTATAAAAGAGATGATGATGCGAGTCCATTTCAGCCGGGTACAACATACGGAGCAAGTGCGAAAATAGGCTTTGACATCTATGACGGTGGAAAAAAATCGTATACAAAAAAACAAAAAGAGAATGAGCATACATCCGCTTCTTTTACTTATAAAGATACAAAAAAATCTATTTTGCTCTCCATCACAGAAGATTTTTACAATCTTAAAACACTCCAGGCAACGCTTGAAGCGCAAGTGGAAGCTTCAAAAGCTGTAAAAGCACAACTTGAGCGAATGCAACATTTTTATGAAGCCGAGCTTGCAACGAGTGATGATGTAGACAGATTACAATCTGCATATGACAGTAGCATATATGCTATAGAATCGATAAAATTTCAAATAACAGCACTTAGTAAAGGTTTGGAACTAAAAGTCGGTAAAAAAATTAACTCTTTAGAAGATTCTAAATTTGACAAAACAGTGCAACAAAGCGAAGATGAACTTGACAGTATTGAAGCACTCAAATACAGTAAAACAGCACTACAAAATTTAAGTGAAACGATTGACAGTTATTATTATCCGACAATACGAGTAGAAGATACTTATTCGGTTTATGGTTATCAAGATAAACCAAGTTTTGGCGGGGTTCCAATTCAGTATTTGGATAAGCAAAATGAAATTATGGCAACAGTCGGTATAAGACTTTTTGATTTTGGGACATTAAAAGAGCAAAAAGAGGCTGTAAAACTGCAAGCAGATGCGCTTAATCAGCAAATTATCTATAAATCAAAAGAACAACAAATGCAGCTTGAACTGGCCTTACAGAGAATTCATACATCAGAGCTTAATATTAAAAGTTCAAAAAGTGCGCTGAAAGCGGCAAAAAGTGCACTTAAAACCATTACTCAAAAATACAATGCAGGCATAGTTGACAATGTTGTGTACCTTGATGCACTTTCAGCAAAAACAGAGGCAAAAGCAACTTATGAAAAATCACTCAATGACTTAGAAATAGCCTATGCAATTTATTACTATTACAACAATAAAAATTTAGAGGAATTTATACAATGAAAAAAATAATTTTAACCTTATTTACATTAGTGAGTCTTTCACATGCTCAGAATATTTATGCGACTTTTGATGTTGCTGCGCAAAAGAGTGCCAATCTTGCTTTTACTGCGAGTGGAATTGTACAAAAAGTAAATGTGGACATCGGTTCTGTAGTGAGAAAAAATCAAACACTTGCAATGCTAGATAATGATGATATAAAAGCAATGCTCAAAAAGACGCAAATAGTACTTAAATTTGCTTCAAGAGAACTAGACAGACAGAAAAAAATTAAAAAGCTTATTGATGCAAGTAAATATGACAAAGTACTTAGCAATTACGAAAATGCAAAAGCATCTGTTGCTTATCAGCAGGCTCTTTATAATAAAACGATTTTACAAGCTCCGTTTGCTGGTGTTATTTATGATAAAGAAATAGAGATAGGTGATGCGGTCAGCGGTTTGATGCTTAAAACTGTTTTTAAAATTCAAAGTCTTCATGAGAGAAAACTCATCTTGGAATTTGATCAAAAATATCATAATATTGTAAAGGTCGGACAAATCTTTGAGTATAAAGTAGATGGTGATAACAAAACATATAAAGGCGTTATTTCAAAAATCTATCCGTATGCAAATTTTGATAACAGAAAAATAAAGGCAGAAGTAAAAGCAAAAGATTTTACTGTCGGGCTTTTTGGCGATGGTATGATACTAGTTGATGAGAAGTAACAATGTATAAATTAGCAATAAACAGACCAATTGCAACACTGATGTATGTCTTTACATTGGTGATTTTTGGATATATGAGTTTTAAGAGCATGCCCTCGGCACTCTATCCTAATGTTGATTTTCCTATAGTTACAGTTAAGACAATCTATCCGGGTGTTGAAGCAGATACCATTGAATCACAAGTCACACAAAAGATAGAAGAGGCAATTTCGCGTATAGGCGGTGTTGACAGCATTACTTCTACAAGTAGTGACGGTGTGTCTGTTGTCATGGTGAAGTTCTTTTTAGAACGCAATATAGATGAAGCGACCAATGATGTACGGGATAAAGTCTCAGCCGTCATTCTTCCTAAAGATGCCCAAACACCATTGGTAAGTAAACTTGACATCGGCGGTGCTCCTGTTATTAATCTGTTTTTAACAGCAAAGAAAGACACCTTGCAAAACCTGATGGTGTTTGCTGATGAAAAGGTAAAACCGGCCCTGCAAAAAATCAACGGTGTCGGTGCCATTAACATCATAGGGTATAAAGACAGAGAGATAAAAATTTTTCCGGATATTTATAAACTTAATAAATTTGGCATTACAGTAAAAGAATTAAATGACATTGTTGCACGCGAAAATGTCAAAATCGGCGGTGGGAAACTTATAACAAAAACCAAAGAGATTATTTTAAAAACAAAAGCAGATGCATTGAGTGTTGCACAGTTGCAAAATATCATCATTAAAAATGATTTGCGTCTCAAAGATTTGGCAACAGTTGTAGATTCTTTGAGTGATGCCAAAAGTTATTCATCCTATAACGGTACGCCAGGGGTTATGCTTGAAGTACAAAAGATTTCAGGAACAAATACGATAGATATAGTAAACCGTGTGAAAGAAACAGTGCCGCAGTTACAAAAAATGGCTGGTGATAAATACGGTGTTGCAGTGCTTCAAGATACGACACCTTTTATAATTCACTCGCTTGAAGATGTAAAATTTGACCTTATTTACGGTGCATTTTTAGCAGTTATTATTATTTTCTTTTTTTTACGGAACTTTACGATTACTCTGGTTTCTGCGCTTTCTATTCCTATTTCAATTTTTGGCACGATTGCCCTTATGAATCTGATGGGCTTTGACTTAAATAAAATGACACTTATAGGTTTGACACTTGCCATTGGAATCATCATTGATGATGCCATAGTCGTACTTGAAAATATTTACAAAAAAATGGAAGCAGGTATGGACAAGTTTGAGGCAGCACTTTATGGTGTCAAAGAGATGGCATTTGCTATTTTGGCAATTTCGGCTATGCTTCTTGCCGTTTTTCTTCCTGTTGCGCATATGAGCGGGATTGTCGGAAAATTTTTTGAAAGTTTTGCCATGACAGTGGGTTTTGCGGTTATTATCTCTTATACAGTTGCTATGAGTTTTATGCCGAGTCTGAGTGCAAGAGTGTTGGAGAAGAAAGAGAGCAGATTTTATAATATTACAGAGCCTATATTTGAATTCTTAGATAAAATGTACGCAGCAACACTAAAATTTGTGCTTCGTTTTAAAGTCTTAACCCTTGTTCTTGTCGTAGTGGCATTTGTTGCTTCTCTTTCTCTTTTTCCAAAAATCGGTATGGATTTTATTCCAAAAGAGGATAAAGCAGAATTTGAAATTAAGCTCAGGGCTTCGGCAGGCATTAGTTTGGATGAAATGATACGCGAGTCAAAAGTAATTGAAAACTTAGTAAGAGCTGATAAAAATGTTGTTTTTACAACTTTGAGTGTCGGCTATAACAGTGTACAGGAAAAAAATAAAGCACTCATTTATGTAAAGCTGACACCAAAAGACAAAAGAAAAAAAAATCAAGAAGAGATTATTCAAAGTTTCAGAGAGAAACTTAAACCGTTCTCTAAAGAGATGTTTATCACTGCAGCGGCAATTCCAAACATTAAAGGTGCAGGTGTAACAGTTCCGTATCAAATAGTGCTTACATCAGACTCTTTTGATGATTTGGCTGTAGCGAGAAAAAATCTGATGGATTACCTGAGTAAGAAAAAGGGTTTTGTTGATATTGACAGTAATCTTGATGAAGGAAAACCACAGATCGACATTAATATAATTCGTGAAAATGCCAATAAAATGGGTATTAGTGCTTCACAAATTGCAAAGGCTGTTTCTATTGCTTTTTCAAGTGATTTAGAAATTTCCTATTTTGAACAAAACGGAAAACAGTACAATATTACGCTGAGATTTCCTGATAATGAACGCGTCAGCATAGATGATTTGAAAAAAATACAACTCAGGGCAAAAAACGGCGAGTTGGTATATTTGGACGGTCTTGTAAAATTTAGTAATTCAAAATCTTTGGCTTCAATCTATCATTATAACAGACAAAGACAGGTTACTATTTACTCCGATTTGTTCGGTCTTGATTTGGGCGGCGCTGTAAATTATACACGTGCAGGGATAGATAAACTGCTGCCGCCGGGTGTAAATTATAAATTTACAGGATTTGCCGAAGAGATGGAAAAAACGGCTAAAGCCTTTGGCGCGGCTCTTGGTTTGTCTGTTATTTTAATGTTTATAATTTTGGCAATTTTGTATGAATCACTTATTCAGCCAATTATCATCATGGTGGCGCTGCCACTGAGTATTATCGGGGTGATGGTAGCATTGTATCTTACACATCTGCATTTCAGTCTTTTTGTTATGATTGGATTTATGTTGCTGATGGGTATGGTCGGTAAAAATGCCGTACTGCTTGTTGACTTTGCCAATGAAGCCGTTGCAAAAGGTAAAGATGCCAATGCGGCTTTGCTTGAGGCTGGGGAGAAAAGACTTCGCCCAATTTTGATGACAACTATTGCAATGATATTTGCGATGCTTCCATTGGCGCTCAGTGATTCTTTGGGAAGTGAAACAAAAGCACCGATGGCAATTGCTATTATAGGTGGTTTATTAAGCTCGATGGTGTTAACATTGCTTGTTGTTCCGGTGATTTACAGAATGATAAACCCAATCGATAGATGGCTCAGAAAGTGGTATGAGAAAAAAATAGAGAGTTAAACACAGAAGGAGTTTTAAAGATGCAAGTTTTAAAAAAATATTGGTTGGCTGCTGTCATAACCGTTTTAATGGTGATAGCAGTCGGGATGATTTACAAAAAATTACATCCTCAAATACTCTCTTCAAATTTAGTTGAGGGTACGGGTCGTATGGATGGTAATTTGGTGAACCTCAATGCCAAATATGCAGGAAGGTTAGATAAAATTTTTATAGATGACGGAGTGGCTGTTACAAAAGGCATGGTTGTCGGTATACTAAAAAGCAAAGAATTTGAGGCTCAAAAAGCCGGACTTGCAGCACAAATTCAGGCACAACAACAGCAACTTGATGCACAAAAAATAGAGGCAAAAATATCAGATGTAACAATTCCTCTTTTACTGAAAAAAGCGAAAGAGCAGTTAACTTCTGCAACAGCATCGCAAAAATCTTTAGAGCAAAATATTTTGATTCAAAAAGATGTACGTGCTCAGGCAAAAAGAGATTTTAAACGCGCTCAAAAATTGTATAAAACAAAAAGTATAGAGAAACGAAAATTTGAACTTGCAGAGCTTAAATTAGATACTGAGAGCAAGAAATTAGCAGCTCTAAAAGAACAACTGAAAGAGGTAAAATCAGCCGTGAAATTAGCCAAAATTGGTTTAACCGAGGCACAAGCTTCACAACAAAAACTTCTTTCTATAAAAGCAAATATTATGGCTTCAGAAGAAGGCATTAAAGCACTAAGAGCCTCAAAAGCACAAGTTGAGGCGATGATAGATGAGATGACGCTTCGCTCACCTGTTAATGGGGTTACAGTAGAAAAAATTGCAAATGAGGGAGAGGTGATAGGTTCAGGCATGCCGATAGCTACACTTTTGGATCCACACTCTTTGTATCTCAAAATATTCATCGATACCATCCAAAACGGTAAAATAAAAGTAGGTGATAAAGCGGTAATTTTTCTTGATGCCTATCCCGACCAGCCAATAGAAGCCAAAGTGGTGCGAATTGCCCAAAAAGCAGAGTTTACTCCAAAAGAAGTAAGTGTACGAAGTGATAGAATTCAAAGAGTGTTTGCCGTGCATTTAAAACCACTTCAAGTTGATCCACTGCTGAAACTCGGTATTCCGGCTATTGGTGTTGTTTCACTTGATGGCAAAGGTT
The DNA here is from genome assembly GCA_964504315.1 of uncultured Sulfurimonas sp. GTDB lineage: Bacteria > Campylobacterota > Campylobacteria > Campylobacterales > Sulfurimonadaceae > Sulfurimonas. Next base: position 2,909 of record CAZDEM010000041.1, on the reverse strand, counting down.
TGCCAAATTCACTTAATGATATACCGGTATTGTAAAACAGTATGTCCATTCTTGAAGTGAAAAATATAACTGTCTCTTACAAAAAAAGAGTAGGTATAAAAAATGCCTCTTTGCAAGCTAACAGTGGAGAGATTATCGGTTTTATCGGTGCAGACGGAGCTGGAAAAAGCTCGTTGATGCATGCCATAGCCGGTGTTATTCGCTTTGAGGGTGAAATCGTCTACGATGGTGTGATTTATCACTCGCCCAAAGAAGCAGAGAAGGTAAAGCCTTTTATAGGGCTGATGCCACAAGGAATAGGACTTGTACTTTATGATACTTTGACCGTAGGCGAGCATTTAGAATTTTTTGCCGATATTCGTGATGTAAAAAAAGATAAAAATTTTTTACTTTATCGAGAAAAGCTGCTTCATATGGCAGGTTTGAGTGCTTTTGAGACAAGAGAAGCAGGAAAACTCAGTGGTGGAATGATGCAAAAACTCTCACTTATTTGTACACTTTTACATCGTCCAAAACTTCTTATTCTTGATGAACCGACAACCGGGGTAGACCCTTTGAGCCGTTTGGAGTTATGGGAGATTTTGGACAGTATACGAAAAGAAGAGGGTACTGTTATCTTAGTGAGTACTGCTTATATGCAAGAGGCTTCTAAAATGGACAAAATTTTTCTTTTTGATGAAGGTGAAATAATTGCTCGTGGAACAAATGAAGAGCTTATAAATTCGATTCGTCCCTTTGTTTATGAACAAAGTGATTGTACACAGGAGTGTCTTACTTTTAACAAACGTACCTACTCGTTAGAATCTTTACATGTAAAGCAGGCAGAGCCAACTCTTGAAGGACTCTTTTTTGTCAATGCCCTACAAAAGAAAAAGCTCTTGCCTAAAGTTGATATAAGCAAAAGAGACGAAGAACTTGAAATGCCGCCAGTTGTTATGCAAGCCAAAGGTATCACAAAAAGATTTGGAAGTTTTACGGCCAATGATCATGTAGATATAGAACTCAAACGTGGTGAGATTTTGGGTCTTTTGGGTGCAAATGGAGCAGGCAAAACCACTTTTATTAAAATGCTTTTGGGACTTTATCCTATTGATGAAGGTGAACTTATCTTACTTGAAAAGGTCATCCGCAGCGGAGATGACCGTCAAACACTCAAGTCTAAAATAGGCTATGTCAGTCAGCATTTTGCACTCTATAATGATATGACGGTACGAGAAAATCTTATCTATTTTGCGAATATGCATAAGTTGTCTATGGCTACTGCATTAAAAAGAATTGAGCAGTATGCTAATGAACTTGGGTTTAAAGAATATATGGATGAGCTTCCTAGTGCACTGCCTTTAGGCGTCAATCAACGTTTTTCCATAGCAGCGGCACTGCTGCATGAACCGCTTGTTCTGTTTTTGGATGAGCCGACCAGTGGAGTCGATACTATTGCAAGAGCACAGTTTTGGGAGATTTTGAGAAAATTAAAAGAGCAGTGGAATATATCTATTTTAATTACGACGCATTATATGAGTGAGGCGGAGTACTGTGACAGAGTTGTACTACTCAAACAAGGGAAAAAAATTGCAGATGACACAATAGAAAATTTTTATAAAACGCATCCGGATGCGAATACTTTTGAAGATATTTTCTTGACATATTATAAGGATGTGCAATGAAATTAACAACAATTAAAGCCTATATGTTAAAAGAATTTATGGAACTTTTTCGAACACGTCTTATCGTGATGGTTTATTTGATGCCGACTATGATTGTACTCCTCTTTGGCTATGGAATTCGTATGGATGTGACTCATGCGAGAATTTTAATTATAGACAATGACCAGAGTAAATATTCACAAATGCTCATTTCAAAATTTGAGCATACAAAATATTTTAATGCAAAAGTATTACATGTAAGCGAACAAGAAGCGCTGCGTTCTATAAAACAGGCAAAAACAGATGCAATTTTAATCATTCCAAGCTCCTTTGAAAAACGACTTTTACACGGACAAAAGAGTGAGATAGGTGTTTTTGTAGATGCATCATTCCCAACACGTGCTACAACAATTGAGAGCTATATTCAAGGAACTGTTCTTGACGGGGCAAACGAAGTGGCACGAAAAAGCGGTATGCAAGCCAAAGGTCTCATTAGGATTAATCAGCGTACTCTTTTTAATCAGGCAATGCGTGATGAAGATGCTATTGTCCCAGGGCTTATAGGGCTTGTGCTTTTGGTTGCTCCTGCAATTTTGGCGGCATTACTCATTGTAAAAGAGAAAGAAAAAGGGACTATTTTCAATTTTTATGCATCCCCATTAAGTAAAGGCGAATTTTTACTTGCCAAATTACTTCCTGTATTTTTATTGCATTCGCTCAACATCTTTATACTTTTTTTAATTGCAGTTTATATTTTTAGTGTTCCTTTTCGGGGAAGTTTTATGCTCTATTGGCTTAGCAGCGAGCTTTACATTCTTATTAGCCTCTCAATAGGTATGCTTATCTCTGTAATTACAAACAGACAAATTGTAGCTGTTGTTTTGACAGTTATTATTACGATTATTCCGGGATTTTTATATTCAGGAATGCTTATGCCGATATCTTCTATGGTGGGAGAGTCATATGTAGAAGCACATATGTTCCCTGTGATGTACTATAATCATATTCTTTATGATACATTTTTGATAGGACAAGGGTTGGCGTCTGAAAAAATTCTCATGTATCTGTTGATTCTTGTCGGGTTTTTCTTGGCATTTTTTAGTGTTGGAACACTGCTGCTTAAGAAGGAGATGAAGTAATGCGTATATTGGCTATGATTGTAAGTAAAGAACTTCTTAGCTTTTTAGGTTCAGTGATGCTGGTAGTGGTTATACTTGATTCTTTTACCGCAGATGTTTACATTGCCGGTGCCGGAATTAAGATAAA
>CAZDEM010000040.1:0-12158 GCA_964504315.1 uncultured Sulfurimonas sp. | reverse complement strand
ATGAGAGGACAACAAAAAAAGAGGTAGAAGATTTATATAGAGTTTTCAGCCGCCTGATAGAAAATTGGAATAAATAATGAAATTTATTTTGATGCTGTTGTTACTCAGTGAAATGATTTTTGGAGCAGAACTTAAATGGCCGTGCGATTATTCCAAAGCACTGCTAACTGCCAAAAAAGAGCACAAACTTGTCTATGTTTTAATAGTTTCAGATACATGTAGATGGTGTAAAAAATTTGAAAACACAACTTTGCAAAACAAAAAGATTAAAGAGAGAGTTAATAAAGAATTTGTTACAGTTTTACTCTCTAGAGACCGCCATTTTATACCAAAAGGTTTTAAAGTGTCACCGGTTCCAAGACATTATTTTGTAGATGCAGAGGGGACTATACTTTACTCATCTTTGGGTTACAGAGATGAAGAACTATTCGATTCATTTATGGATAATGCACAGGAAAATTATATAAAACTAAAGGATCAAAACGATGAAACCAGTACAAACAAATAAAGCACCTTCGGCAATTGGACCATATTCACAGGCAATAGTGGCAAATGGAGTAGTATACACATCAGGGCAAATTGCATTAACACCAGAGGGCAGTGATGAGTTGTTAAAAGAAAATGTAGGTGTTCAGGCTGTTGCAGTGTTGCAAAACCTTAAAGCTGTTTTAGAAGAAGCCGGAAGCTCTTTAAATGATGTTATTAAAACAACAATTTTTTTAGCAGATATGGACTCGTTTGCAGCAGTGAATGCGGTATATGAAAAAGCATTCGGTGAACATAAACCGGCACGTTCAACTGTAGCAGTAAAAACACTTCCTAAAAATGCACTTGTCGAAATAGATGCAGTTGCATTAGTGACAAATTACTCTTTTTAAACTTCCTCCTCTTGAGGAAGCTTCTTCCTTCTTATTTATTTATCTTTATCTTTATCTTCCTTTGACGTTTTTACTATAATTATAACCATTATAAATACATATGTTAAGTTTAACTTATTTTAAAGATTGAGGTTGTATAATCTCATCTTATCAATTAAATAAGTCAACAAAGGAATTAAAATGAGAACATATAAAAAAGTGGCATTAGCTGCCATAATCGGTTTAGGTTTACTATCTACTGCAGCCAGTGCAGATGCAGATAAAGGTATGAGGATTTATCAGAAAAAGCTTAAGAGTGTTTGTGGTTTTTCAGGTGCAGTGTTCGCAGCAAAACATACTCAAGATGAATGGGCAGAGGCAAAAGAGAATAGTGAACTTGGAAAAGTGATGACTGAAGCATGTCCGGCGGGAGCTGACTTTTTTGACAGTGCAAAATTTAAGAAAAAATTCTCTTCACATTTATATGACTTCGTTCATGACTTTGCAAGTGACAGTGGTAACATCCCTTCTTGTTAATTAAAAGTATAAGTGCACCTGCACTTATCTTATTTTACATCTAACATAAATTCTACATGTAAGGACAATATATGAAAAAAGTATTACTTTCACTTGCCGTTATTAGCGGTTTAGCACTCAATGCTTTTGCTGATGATATTTCTGATTTAAAAGAACAAATCAAAGCATTGACTGATAAAGTAAACAAATTACAAAAGAAACAAACACGGACTAATAAGTCACTTGCTAAAGTAAAAAAACATGATGCATATGACAATATTAAATGGAATATTGATTTTCGTACAGCATATGATAATTTAAATTATAAACTTAAAGGTGGAGGAAGCGTAAGTAACCCATCTCTGTTAACCAGTCGCTTATGGCTTGGAATGGGGGCTGCACCGACATCAAAACTGTCTTTTAAAGGACAAATAGCTGTTTATAATACTTGGGGTGGAAATAACCTTCCTGCAACAGATCAATTTCAAAATGTAAATTGGCGTGCAAGTTCAAAAGCAGATGATATCACTCTAAAATTAAGACGGGCATATTTTGTGTATAAGATCACAAATGGAAAACATCCTGTAAGTATTAGTGCCGGACGCCGTGCAGCTTCTGACGGATTCTTGGCAAATCACAGAGAAGGGCTTAAAAAACCTGGTTCTCCTTTGGCACATATTACCAATATGGAAGTTGATGGTGCGATGCTTAGAATTGGTAATGCATTTGGACTTGAGGGTTCGTATGTGAAATTTGTACTTGGAAGATCATATACAAATATAAATCAAGCTTCGTACAGTGGAACACCATATACGGATGTGAATTCGACGGATGCAAATGTTAATTTCTTTGTTATTCCGATGAGTATTTACAATGATGGACAATATAATTTAATGGCTCAATATACTGCAATCTTTGATTTTATGGGAACTAATCAGAATTTAGTTTCTGCACAAAATCCTAACGGTGCAACAACAGGAGCAGGTTTAAAACATATGGGTGCGGTATCATTGCAGGTAGACGGCTTAAATGAAGATGTTGACTTCTTAGATGATTCAACATTTTTTGCTTCAGTCGCATTTACGACAAGTGATCCTAAAAGCGGATATAAAATGTTAGGCAGTGATAAAACGCAAACAGGTTATAGTTTCTGGACTGGTTTTATTTTCCCGGACACATTTACTCAAGATGGTAGAATTGGTTTGGAATATAACTATGGTACAAAGTACTGGGCTCCAATGACATGGGCTGAAGATACGATGAGTAGTTCAAAAATTTCCACTCGCGGTAATGCATATGAAGCATATTGGAATTTACCTTTTGAAGGTGGTCATTTTTCTACGCAGTTGCGATATACATATATGGATTATAAATACAAATCAAATATAGAAGAGTTTTGGGCAGCACCTGATTTACAAACTGGTGATGCAAAAAGTGCGCAGGATGTAAGATTTTATTTAAGATATAAATATTAAAAATAGGGAAAAAAATGAAAGAAAATAAAGAGATAGAAAATTTTTTAGATGAGAAGGTAAGCAAGACTGGACTGTCACGTCGTGATGCCATTAAACTTATGGGAATCTCGCCAGTTGCAGCAGGTGTACTTGCAAGTAGCGGAAGCAGTTCGATTACAAAAGCTGAGGCATCTGAAGCAAAAGGGAAAATTGTAATTGTAGGAGGCGGTGCTGGTGGTATTATGGCACTTGCTCGTCTTCACCGTGGACTTTCAAATCCAGATATTACACTTATCGCACCAAATGAAATGCAACTTTATCAACCAGGACAGGTTTTTGTTGCTGCAGGTGAAATGACAACGGATGAACTTTTAAGAAGTAATGCTAATTATGTTCCTGATGATGTAGAATGGATAAAAGATACAGTAGAGACTTTTGATCCTGATAATAATAAAGTAATAACCCGAGACGGAAAAGAAGTTACATACAATTATCTTGTTGTTGCAACAGGTTTACAGTACCATTATGATTGGATTGACGGATTAACAAGAGATATGATAGGAAAGAATGGAATATCTTCAGTATATCTCAATGACCCAGAAGCTGGAACTGCAGTTGGTGGAGAGTTAACGAATGATTGGTTTAATGAGTTAAAAGATGCAGCTAAAAAAGGTAAGCCAAAGGTAATATGTACACAGCCTGCAACTGCTATTAAATGTGGTGGTGCTCCACAAAAAATCCTTTATTTAAGTGATGATTATCTTAAACGTGATGGTCTTACTGCAGATTTTACTTTTGCAACAAATGGTAGTAAACTTTTTGGAGTTCCTGCGGTCAATAAAACATTGGTAGAAGAAGTCCAACCATATTATGGAAATATTACAAACAAGTTTAAGCATAATCTTGTTGCCATTGATGCAGATAAAAAAATAGCAACATTTGAGCATAAATATGAAGTAAAAGGTGAATATGACGAAGATTTAGAAGAGTACGATGTCATTAAAAAAACTGAGCGCGTAGATATGCCATATGATTTCATTCATGTAGTACCACCAATGGCAGGTGTTGATGCTGTAGCAAATTCACCACTTGCATGGCAAAAAGGTACAGGTAAAGGTTGGTTGGAAGTTGACCAGTATACACTGCAACATAAAAGATATAAAAATGTATTTGGTATAGGTGATATTTGTGGTATTCCTAAAGGTAAGACAGGTGGAACTGCCCGTCATCAAGCACCTATAATGGTAGAAAATCTGATTTCTGTTATGGAAAATAAAAAACCTAAAGAAAAGTTTGATGGTTACACAGTATGTCCATTAAAAACAAGATATGGGAAGATTATATTAGCCGAATTTAATTACAAAGGAGCAGCACCTTCTTTTCCATTGGCTGTTGGTGAACAAAGATGGATATGGTGGGCATTTGACCTCTATATGTTGAAACCAATGTATTTTCAATTAATGATGAGAGGATTAATGTAATATGCCCAAAGTATTGATAAGAGAAGGGATAGTTTTTTTTCTTATTCTTATCGTACTTGCTGGAATTATGCACCCGGATTTATTTATAGATCCATCAAACAGACTTTCTCTCATGCAAGAAAAATCTAACTATTATCATCCTTTCATATATGCTTTTATTGTATATATTGTACTATTTATCTTTAGATATTTTGTTGAAAAAGTGATATACTTTACAAACAAAATAAAATTTAAATGAGAATTAAACATAACTTAAAGCTTGAATGGGTATAATTCCGGACTTTTGTAGAAATACAACCTAAAAATATTTAAGGACCATAGATGTACGCAATTATTAAAAATGGTGGTAAGCAGTATAAAGTTCAAGAGGGTGATGTTCTTTCATTAGATAAATTATCTTTAGAGCCTGAAGCTACTATCGAAATCAAAGAAGTTCTAGCAGTTAATGCTGGCGAACTTAAAATGGGAGCTCCGTATGTTGACGGTGCTGTTGTAACTGCTGAAGTTATCAGCGAAGGACGTGACAAGAAAGTTGTAATTTTCAAAAAACGTCGTCGTAAAGATAGTAAAGTAAAACGTGGTTTCAGAAGAGATCATACTCGTGTTCGTATCACGAAAATAGCTGCATAGTAACGGAGAAAAGCAACTAGTTGCGTGAGCTTTCTGCTGAAGAAAACTTAGCGTTAGCGTAGTGAAAGGGACTTTGTTCCTTTCACGTAATAAAATAAAATAAAAGGTTCCTTCAATTTAGGAACTAAATTTAAGGAGAATAGTATGGCACATAAGAAAGGTCAGGGTAGTACACAGAATAATCGTGATTCGGCTGGTAGAAGACTTGGTGTTAAAAAATTTGGTGGAGAGGCTGTAATTGCCGGAAACATCATTATTCGCCAACGTGGAACCAAAGTTCATCCAGGTAAAAATGTAGGTATGGGTAAAGATCATACTATATTTGCTTTAGTTGACGGTGTTGTTGCATTTGAAAGAAAAGACAAAAAACGTCAACAAGTTTCAATTATACCTGCTGCATAATTCTACAGTATAAAACCCCTTATTCCCATCCTCTTAAGATGGGAATATATTCCACAAAGAAAATTTCAAAATGTTTAATAATTTACTTTATAATTAATAGTTTTTTCTTAAGTATTTAAAATGACACAGAGTCATAAAAAAAGGATTGCACAATGTTTACAGATAGTGTTGAATTAACAGTTAGTTCTGGAAAAGGCGGGCAAGGGTGTGTAGCATTCCGTCGTGAAAAGTTTGTACTTAATGGTGGTCCAAACGGCGGTGACGGCGGAAAAGGCGGCGATGTTTGGTTCAAATGTGATAACAATACGCATACACTTTCGCATTTTCAAAGACGAATGCATATAAAAGCAGAAAACGGTAAACCTGGAGAAGGCTCAAACTGTAGCGGAAAATCCGGTGCCAAAAAAGTAATTATAGTTCCACCCGGAACTCAGATTGTTGACCAGGAGAGCGGTGAAGTTCTTTTTGATATGGTAAAAGACGGGCAGGAAGAAAAGTTTCTTCAAGGCGGAAAAGGCGGGCTCGGAAACACACACTTTAAGTCCCCGACTAACCAAAGACCAACCTATGCACAACCGGGTGAAAAAGGTGAAACAAAAAATATTAAACTTGATTTGAAGCTTATTGCAGATATCGGTTTGGTAGGTTTTCCAAATGTTGGAAAATCTACGCTTATTTCTACTGTATCAAATGCAAGACCGGAAATCGCTAATTATGAATTTACAACATTGACACCTAAGCTAGGTCAGGTAAATATTGGAGATTATGAGTCCTTTGTTATGGCTGATATTCCTGGAATTATCGGTGGAGCACATGAAGGAAAAGGTCTTGGAATTGAATTTCTTCGTCATATTGAGCGAACAAAAACATTGTTATTTATGATTGATCTGGCTTCTTACAGGGATCTTAAAGAGCAAATTGAAACACTAAAAAATGAAGTGGCTTCTTTTTCAGAGAAACTGGGAACTTCAAGATATGCCATAGCTCTTACACGAACAGATATTGTTCCCCAGGAAGAGATTAATGAAAAAGTTGCTGAGTTTATAAGTATGCTTGAACTTGAGCCAAGCAAGGGTAGTGAATTTGACTTTGATAAAGAGCTGCCATATTTTATTCAAGAGAACGCTGATGAGACACTTGGCTATGACGTTGAAAAACCATATTTTATAGTTCCTATATCTTCTGCAATCAGTAAAAATATAGAGCCCTTGAAATATGCACTCTTTAATTTAGTACATCAAACGAGACAGTAAAATGCGTGTTGTAGTTAAAGTAGGAAGTGCTGTTTTGACGCAAGAGGGTGCAATAGCATTTAAACGAATGCAGGCTCTTGTTGATTTTTTAGCGGAGCTTAAAAAAGAGCATGAAGTGATTTTAGTATCTTCCGGTGCGGTTGCAGGCGGTTATACGAAGTTAAAACTAGACAGAAACGTCATATCGAACAAACAGGCACTCGCAGCAATAGGTCAGCCTGTGCTTATGAACAAATATGCAAGAAAATTCGTAAAATATGACACAATCGTGGCTCAAGTTTTAGTTACTGCAGCTAATTTAAATTCTCAAGAGGATATAACACGTGTCCGTGCAACGGTTGAGACATTGTTGCGAAATGATGTACTCCCTATTGTCAATGAAAATGATGCAACGGCGACAGATGAACTTGAACTTGGCGATAATGACCAACTTTCTGCATATATTGCAAAAGATACAGCGGCAGATATGCTTATTATTCTTTCAGATATTGATGCTTATTATAACAGTGACCCGAGGCAAAATTCAGATGCTAAAGCGTTTAAAATAGTCAATCATATTGATGACAAAGAGCTGGCAAAAGAGGTTAGCCCAAACAATGTTTTTGCAACAGGCGGAATAGTTACAAAGCTCAAAGCTGCAAACTACCTCTTAAAAGCAAATATTGATACTTTTCTTGCCAGCGGATTTGATTTGCATGATGTAAGAAGTTTTATGCTTGAAGGCTCCCATAAGGGCGGTACACTCTTTACATGTAAAGGCTAAAAATGAAAAATATTATATTTATGGGCACTCCGGATTATGCTCAAAAAATTCTTCAAAGATTGATAGATACTGATGATATTAATGTCACGGCTGTTTATACACAGCCTGACAAACCTGTCGGACGTAAAAAAATACTCACGCCTCCTCCTGTTAAGACGACCGCTTTACAGCACAACATACCGGTATATCAGCCGAATAAACTTCGTGATGAGCAAACTGTACAGGAACTTTTAAAAATACCATGTGATTTTATAGTGGTGGCTGCCTACGGACAGATTCTACCACGCGAAATTTTAGACCATGCGCCATGCATTAACCTGCATGCATCTATACTGCCGCAATATCGTGGAGCCAGCCCGATTCAACAGACATTACTCAACGGTGATAAAAAGACCGGCGTAACGGCAATGCTGATGGAAGAAGGACTTGACACGGGTGATATTTTAAAAATTGAGACGATTGATGTTGAAAATGACACAATGGTTGAAAATTTATTTGAGCAACTTACAGATGTAGCAGCAGATTTAACAGTAGATGTATTGCATAATTTTGAATCTTATATACCAAAAAAACAAGATGAAGCAGAAGCTACGCACTGCAAAAAAATCACAAAAGCAGACGGTGAGATAAGTTTTGAGAATGCTTTAGAGGTTTATAATATATACCGTGCTTTTACTCCGTGGCCGGGCGTTTATCTCTCAAGTGGATTAAAATTAAAAGAGATAAAACTTGTAAGTACAGATGATACACATCAAGATGCAGGTAAAATTATTGCAATCGATAAAGAGGGCATTGTCGTTATATGTAAGCAGGGTTCTTTACGCATCTATAAAGTACAGCCGCAGTCAAAAAAAGAGATGGATGTGCTTTCATACATTAACGGTAAAAGACTGTCACTTGAAGACACTTTACTTTAAAACACTGCCTTCTACGCAGCTTTATTTAAAAGAACAGCTTCAATCTAAAAAATTGGCACCTCCTGTAGCTGTTGTAGCAGATGTGCAAACAAACGGTATAGGCAGCAGAGAAAACAGTTGGACTTCAGAGCCGGGCAACCTTTTTTTATCATTTGCTCTTAATGTGAATGAATTGCCGCATGATTTAAAATTAGAGTCTGTATCTATATATTTTTCTTATATTTTAAAAGAGACTTTATGTGAATTTGGCTCAAAAGTTTTTTTAAAATGGCCCAATGATTTGTATTTAGAAAACAAAAAAATTGGCGGAATGATTACAAATATAGCTAACAGTAAACTTATTTGCGGGGTCGGTGTTAATCTTACAAAAGCCCCAAAAGGGTTTCAATCACTGGATATAACAATAAATAGAGAAATTTTAATAGAAACATATTTCAAAAATATAGAAAAAAAAGTTTTATGGAAGCAAGTTTTTAGCAAATATAAGTTAGAATTTGAAAACAACAAGGAATATTTTACACATAGTGATGGTAAAAAGGTATCACTTGAGTCTTCTATACTCGAGAGTGATGGTAGTTTGAATATAAATGGTGAGAGGATATACAGCAGGCGATGAGTGAAATAATAGTAATTGCAAATCAAAAGGGCGGAGTAGGTAAGACTACTACTGCTGTAAACTTGGCAGCTTCACTTGCTGTTGCAGAAAAAAAAGTGCTTTTGATTGACTCTGATCCGCAGGCCAATGCTACGACATCACTGGGTTTTCATAGAAATGATTATGAATTTAATATTTATCATGTACTTATTGGCACAAAAAAATTAAAAGATATTATTTTAAAGTCTGATCTACCGACACTTCACTTAGCACCCTCAAACATAGGTTTAGTGGGAATAGAAAAAGAGTATTATGATGCAGATAAAGCAAAAGGCCGTGAGCTTGTTTTGAAAAAAGCAATTGCTAATATACAAAAAGATTATGATTATATAATTATAGATTCTCCTCCGGCACTGGGTCCGATGACTATTAATGCACTCTCAGCGGCGAACTCGGTCATAATTCCAATTCAGTGTGAATTTTTTGCTCTTGAAGGTTTGGCACAGCTTTTAAATACAGTAAAACTGGTGAGAAAATCAATTAATCCAAAACTGGCTGTTAAAGGGTTTTTACCAACAATGTTTTCTTCGCAGAATAATCTTTCAAAACAGGTTTTTGCAGATTTACGTCAGCATTTCAGAGGCAAGCTTTTTAAAGATGAAACAGACAAATATATAGTAGTACCGCGTAATGTAAAACTTGCAGAATCTCCATCATTTGGAAAACCGGCTATTCTTTATGATGTAAAATCAAGCGGTTCTATTGCATATCAGAATTTAGCACAGGCGATAATAAAGTAATGAAGTCACAAAAGTTAGGCAGAGGACTTGATGCTCTTCTTGGAGAAATGGACGAAGCATATGAAAATGAAGGCTCACAGCATGATGCCGTTTTAGAAATACCGCTCAAAGATATTCGCCCTAATCCTTTTCAGCCGAGAAAGTCATTTGATGAAGAGGCACTTTTAGAACTCTCAGAATCTATTAAAAATGATGGACTGATTCAGCCTATTGTCGTAACTGAAGATATCGATGGGTATGTACTTATAGCGGGTGAAAGAAGATTTCGTGCTTCAAAACTTGCAAAACTTAAAGAGATTCGTGCAGTAGTATTAAATTCTGATGAACAAAAAATGAGACAGTTCGCTCTTATTGAAAATATTCAAAGAGAAGAGCTGAATGCTGTTGAATTGGCCGAGGCATATACAGAGCTTATCAAACTGCATGATGTCACGCATGATGAACTCTCAAATATTATTCATAAAAGCAGGGCCCATATAACCAATACATTGCGATTACTGCAGCTTACTCCAAAGATTCAAAAAGCATTGATTGAAAAAAAGATTTCAGCAGGTCATGCCAAAGTAATGGTCGGTTTGGATGAAAAAAATCAACAATTGATTTTAAACTCTATTATTGGTCAAAAACTCAGTGTACGTGAAGTTGAGACTATGATTAAGACTATGAAAAACACACAGACTTCTTCAAGTGTGTCAACACAGAGTAATTCTGTCAGTTATGATTTCTCAGATGTGAAAGAAAAACTAAGTGCATTAGGGTTACATGTAAAGGCTTCTAAAAATAAAATAACTATTAATTTTGGGTCTCAAGATAAAATTGATGAGTTTTTGTCACATTTTAGAAATTAATTAAAAAAATACCAAATTTATATCTTCATTTAACTATCGTTTCAATTTTATAATAGTATAATCACGCAACTTTTAGGAGGTGCTATGTTAGATATAAATCCAATACTACTCTTGGCTACATTTGTTGTATTTGTTTCCCTTATAGCCGTTCTGAATAGTTGGCTTTATAACCCATTACTTTCTTTTATGCAAAAGCGTGATGATGACATTAAAAAAGATCTTGAAAAAGTAGGATCTAATGACGATGAAATCAATGAGCTAAGAGCAAAAGCAGAGTCAATAATTATGAATGCTAAACTAGAAGCTGCGGCCCTAAGAGAAAAAGTTATCGCGGATGCTAAGGAATTAGCTGACAGTAAGTTAGAATCAAAACGTGCTGAACTCGCGGCAGAATATTTAGAGTTTGAGCAATCACTTGCAAAATCTAAAGATGAGTTGACTTCTGACTTAATGTCACAAGTTCCGGTATTTAAAGAAGCTGTAAAAGCTAAATTTAGTCAGATATAAGGGTGTAATGTGAGTAGAATTTTAGTATTAATGCTAATGATATCAACTTATGCATTGGCATCTGAGCACGAGCATGCAGGTACAGATATAGTTCAAAGAACTGTAAACTTCTTGTTGTTTGCCGGGCTAATTTGGTATCTAGTTGGGGAGCCTGTAAAGAATTTCTTTGCATCAAGAAGTCAGAGTATTGCTGATGAATTGAAAAAGGTTCAGGAAAAACTGAATGAATCAATCAATCTTAAAAAAGAGGCATTGGCAAAAATTTCTGAAGCTGAGAAGTTTGCAGAAGAGTTAGCTGTTATTTCTAAAAAAGAGAACAAAATTCTTAATGACACAATTATAGCGCAAGCAGAGAGTGACATTGAAGCAATGATAAAAAAACATGCTTCTAAAAAAGAATTTGAAGAAAAGAAAATGATTCGTCATGTAGTTGAAAATGTTATTAAAGAAACATTGAAACAAAGCGGTGATAGTTTCGATAGAGAAACTATGGCTAATATCATTTTGAAAAAGGTTGCCTAAATGGAAGAACTGATTGCAAAAAGATACATAAAAGCTTTAGGTGAGGGTTCTGACTTAGCATCTATGCAAAATATTACAACAGTATTTTCTGCCTTGGCAGAGTCATTTAAAGATGATAAATTTGTTAGTATAATTGCTAACCCAAGTGTAAAAGCTGAAGAGAAATCAACAATTTTATTAGATGCAGTTAAAGCTGCAGATTCTAGTAAAATAAATAATTTAATTAAACTGTTAGTAGAAAACAGACGTATCAATATCATTCCTGCGATTGCGCAAGAATTGAAAAATGATTTGGCAGTAGCTACTAAAACTTATGAAGGTATTATTTGCAGCGATACTGATATCGATTTAAAGGTAATAGAAGAATTAAGCGCCGGTTTAAGTAAAAAATATGATGCGACTATTTCGTTGGCATTTATTAAGAATGACTTTAACGGTATAAAAGTAGAAGTAGATGGTCTTGGGATAGAAATTAATTTTTCTAAAGACAGAATAGACAGTCAAATTATAGAACATATAATAAAAGCAATTTAACTTTCAATGAGAGGAGAACAATAGTGGTAGCAAAAATTCAAGCTGATGAAATCAGCTCAATAATTAAAGAGCGTATCGA
>CAZDEM010000039.1:0-12293 GCA_964504315.1 uncultured Sulfurimonas sp. | reverse complement strand
CAGATGTGAGCAGTGTCAATGTTGCAGGGTTTTCTATTGTAAAAGCTGATTTTGGGTATAAAAAAGGTTTAAATGCGGCAGCGGTCGATGTGGCAAATGCACTCTCAATCGCCAAAGCAAAACTACCGGCAGGGACAAATCCGGCTATATATACAGCGGGGGATTTTACACTGCCTGTAGATGTTATAGCCCTGAGTCCTAAAAATGCCAATATTGACCTTGCCGACATTAGAAAAATTGCCGACAGCTTTATAAAACCACATCTTTTAAGTAATGAAGCTATAGGAAATGTAGAGGTTTTCGGAGGGTATCAAAGTGCCATAAATATAGAAGTTGACCCCTTTAAAGCAAAAAGATACGGTGTGAATTTTGAAACTATCACAAAAGCTATAAATACCTTAAACCGTGATATTCCTATTGGATTCATAAAAGGCAATAACGATTTTTACACTGTGACTTTTTACGGTGAAAAAGACAATATAGAGAAGCTGAAACAACTCCTGATTATGCCCAATGTAAGACTCAGTGATATTGCAGATGTAAAATGGGGATACAAAAAAAGGACAAGCGGTTATATGGGTAACGGTAAAGATGCCATAGCCCTTGCAATTCAACGCGCACCCGGTGGAAGTGTTTTAGATGTCAGCAAGGCAGCGCGCAAAGAGCTGGCAAAGCTTAAGCAAGAGTACCCTAATATCAAGTTTGAAATAAGTGACACGCAAAGAGACCTGATTGAGCAGGCAAATGATAATATGCTTGAGGCATTGCGTGATGCAGTCATTTATACACTGCTTGTTATTATGCTCTTTTTGGGAAATTTTCGAGCTATTATAGCAGCGGGTCTTTCTATTCCTATGGTGTTTTTTTCCACTATGGCTATCATCTGGCTGACAGGCGGGGAGTTAAACATTGTTATATACACGGCAATTATATTGGCTCTTGGAATGCTTACAGATGATGCAGTTGTGGTGCTTGAAAACATTGAACGGCATCTCAATGAAGGGCATGAGAAGCTTGAAGATGCCATAACACATGGAACAAAAGAAGTTTTAAGTCCTGTATTTGCGGGAACAGTGGCGACTATCGCTATTTTATTTCCGTTAATGTTTGTCGGAGGTTTTCCTGAGAAAATTTTCAAACCTTTGATTGAAACATTGATCATTGCACTGCTTGTAAGCTGGTTTTTATCTATCACTTTTATACCGTCACTTTCAAAATGGCTCTATAAAAACGGTGTCGGTAAAACAAAAATAGAAGGCTATTTTGAGTGGTTTTATCAAAACACTATAGGCAGACTTGTTGCTCCTTATGTCGGTATTATTAAATTTTCAAATGGTGGATGGCGTTTTCTCCGTCGTTTACTCTTAACGCTTGGTGTTATTTTTGTACTTGTTGCAAGTTTAAAAAATATTATGCCAACAATCGGTAAAGATGCGATGCCTCCTATGGATACTGGAATCATCAAAGCACAAATAGCCTTTTCTTCAAATGAAACGGTTGACGGTGCCGAGAAAAAAATCCAGCCGGTGCTTGACTGGCTTAAAACCCAAAAATGGGTAAAAATGAGTTCAGTGGCATTTGGAACAGAACCGGGAGTATTGAGTTTAGGAAGCGGGAATCTGCCTGCAGAAGCGACGATCACCATTAATGCGGTTAATCGTTTTGAGCGTAAAAAGACAATATGGCAGCTTGAAGATATCATAAGAGATAAACTGGCTCAAATTGAGGGTATTAAAAGAAATGATGTTTTTGATTTTGGTGCAACAGCACTCTCAAGTATTAAAGCAACAGTTGATGTGCGTCTCAGCTCTCCTGTCATAGAGGGCTTGACGGACAATTCACATAAAGTGGCACAGGCTATACAAAATGTACATGGGCTTACCTCAGTCAGTACAAGCTGGGACAAAGATTTTATGGAGGTCGAACTTGACATTGATGAAAACAAAGCACTCAGTTACGGCGTGACACCCTATCAAATAGCGATGCAGCTGCCGATAAAAGGGCAGATCGTCGGGCTTAATGCCAACTTGGAATCTATGAATACACAGTTTGTACGACTTTATCTTAAAGGAAAATTTTCCCAAAATATAGAGACGCTGCGCCTCTTGCCAATTGCAACACCGAGAGGTGAAATACCTCTGAGTGAAATTGCAACGCTTAAAAGACATTTGACCTTTGCAAAGATAGAGCGTGATAAAATGCTCTACAGTGTGGATGTAAACGGCTACAGAGCAAAAAGACCGGTAACGCATTTGACTGATGATGCGATAGCAGCACTCAAAAAGGCAAATATAGAAGATGTAAAAATCGATCAGACAGGTGATATTGCTCAGATTAATGACAGTTTTGCCAGAATGTTAAAAGCTATAGGACTCGGAGTAATTATTTTACTTATGACATTGATAGCTATTTATAAATCGGTAAGAATGGCATTTGTGATGATTTTGGTGCTGCCGCTTTCGCTTATAGGTGCGGCATGGGGTATGCTGCTTTTTGAAAAACCAAGCTGCATGCCGAGTCTGCTTGGAATACTTTTACTTTTTGGTATTATTATTAAAAATGCGGTTTTATTGATTGACTTTTATCAAAATTACCGCCAACAGGGTGAGAGTCCGTATGAGAGTGCCATCGAGTCTGTAAAAGTGCGTTTCCGTCCCGTTATGATGACAGCTTTTGGAACAATTGCAGGAATGATTCCTATTGCGCTGGAACAGGCAGTTGGGCTTGAGAGACTCAGCCCGCTTGCAGATGTGGCAATCGGCGGGTTATTAATAGGAACACTCTTAACTCTAATATATGTGCCGATGTATGCCTATATATTTGACAAAGACAATAAAAAAGCATAAAGGAATAAAGTATGCAAGAAAATGCCTGTCATACAATGCAAGAGGGTGAGATTTTAAATGAATCACACTCGGAGTATCCACTTTATGAAGGTGTCTTATACGGCGATAGAGTCAGTACGGCAAAATTTTCAAAAAGACTGAGCTGTTCTATAAAACATCTGCCTTTACGTTTGAAATTTCATTATGAATATGATACACTTAAGGCGATAGAAAACGGCGTGACAAAAAACCCGACACTTGTACTGGGCGGAAATATATTTCTTGAAGGGCTGGTGCAGGCTGAAGATATTACAAAAGCTTTTGAGGAGGTGAGGTCTTAACCTCGCCTTTTAGTCAAAAAAGCTGTTTAATGATTACATGTAAACAAACTTAAAGGATGTAAAAATGGTAGAATTTTTAAAAAAAGCAATGGATTGGGTATTGGAAAAAGAAGCAGAAGCTGCAAAAAAATGTTATGTAAATCCTGCAGATGTTCAAAAGCAAATTGAAATTCTAGAAGCAAAAAGAGCTGGGCTTCGTAAAAAATTTGAAGAAGAAGATGCAGAGTTTGGACATGTGTTGAGTAGACTTTCATTGATCAAAGCTAATGCAAGTAAATGTGAAACAAAATAAGATGCAAAATATTTTAGAAGCTATTTTCTTCGGCTTTAGTGAAATACTCAACTATAAGACTATGAAAAAAGCATTGGCAATCGGTGCGCTTGTCACTATCAGTTGGTCGGTAATCGGCTATTTTGTATGGGGTGATTTGGTCTCTTTTGCTGCATATTTTATTGATTTAGTACCTTTTTCCATGCTGCGCTCAAATGGAGCATGGATTCTTTCTTCGTTTTTATGGTTTTCGCTTGTACTGGTAACATTTGCTTTAGTTTTGGCATTTTTTGGTAATATGATTTTAGAAAGAGTTTCCAAAGAGAAATACAGTTCGTTTTCTTTGCTGGTAGTATTTGTAAGCGCTGCTTTGTGGTCATTAATTTGGTTTTTTAAAGGCTCTTACATACATGCACAGTTTTTAAAATTGCTCAACTGGCTACCGTTTGAAACAGTAGAGGCGAGTCTCTCATATTTAATGGGGCTCTATTTTATTTACAGTGCCATTATTGTGACGATGCTATTGGTAACAAGTTTTTTCAGCGAAACACTGCTTGAAGATATCCGAGACAAAAATTTTCCATATGAACCGCTTTTAGAAGAAGATGAAGTTAAGGTGAGTGAAAACAGGCTGCTTGATATACTCATCTATACTGTTGTTTCTATTGCAGCATTTCCTCTGCTTTTTATACCTATTTTAAACATTGTTCTTCAGCTTGGTTTATGGATTTGGTTAATTAAAGATACTTTTGTAAATGATAGTGCGGCTTTGGTTATACCAAAAGAAAAAAGAGCTAAGCTTTCTGAGTATAAAAGTGGATTTATTGTAATCAGTGCCGTAACATCACTTTTTAACTTTTTGCCTGTTTTCAATATTTTTGGACCGTTTTTTGGTGAGATTACGATGTTTTATTATTTAAAAGGCATTCAAAAGGAATTATAAATGAAGATTGCCTTTTTTGAAATTAAATCTGAAGAAAAAATCTTTTTTGAACAGCATTTGAAAATCAGGAACTCTTCTTTTTTGAAAGTATGATAAATGATGCAGGCTACGGCAGTCCTGCCGTTGCAGAATTTTCCTTTTCTTTACTTCTCAATGCAACCCGTCATACGTATATTGCTCTTCAGCGCTCAAAAAAAAGAGATTTTCATTACAGTGACATCAAAGGTGTGGAACTTTTTGGAAAAACACTTGGAATTCTCGGTCTCGATGTGATAAGCGACATAAAATATATTCATAGAAATAACATACTCTACACACCGCATATGGCCTACTATACAAAGGAAGTTTTAGAAAGAATTATGCAGATTTCTCTGCAAAACCTTACTGCATTTCTTGCATCAAAACCTCTTCCAAATTGTTTGAAGTTATCCTGCAGGCGTGACTATTAATAACCGGCATATATTGTGCCGGCTATACTTTTGTTTTAATGTTTTTTAGCTGTGTCTGCTTCATGTTTGTGAAGCAATAATACAAAATCATTTTTAATTTTATCATAAAGTTTTGCTACAATATTTTTGCCTTTTATCTCTTTTTCTATATTTTTTATCTCTTTTTGCAGTGTTTTATACTCAGGTGCATGTTTTTGTGTGTATCCTAAAAGTACTGCTTTTTCTAGTTCATCCTGTGCTCCGTCAAGAAGTTTCATAGCTTGCTTCTTATTCTTTTTATTAAGATGAGATGCCTCTGTAACTAGGCTTTGTGCCGTAATAAGCGGTAACGGTATGATGGTTGTTTTCATAACCACACCGTTTAAAGCTGTTATAAGTGTTGAAAAAGCTTTTTTTGTTTTGCCTTTGTTTAGCTCTTTGAGTGCTTCTTTTGTTGCAGCAGGATAGATTCCCATCGGTAAATATTGTGTTGTCATATCCATTTCATCTTCAAGAGGCATAAGCATCGCTCTTGCAGCCTGTGTGTCATAATCATCAAGCAGATCCTGTGCAGCTTTTATAATATGTTTCACCAGCTTGGAGTCTCCCGTAAAATCACGGACTTCTATTGCATCTGCAACCGGAACAAGAGTAAGTTTCGGGTCATTTTTGAGTGCTGTGTCAAAAAGTTTTGTCGCTTTGTTCAAAGCTTGTGTTGCTGTTTTCGTGTCATTTTTTCGTAAAGCTTTTAATGCAATGACTGTTTGCTTCATCGCCTGTGCAACTTCTTTTGGTGCTTTTGTCAATGTCTGTCTATGCTGTGATGCTTCTTTATTTACAACATTTCTTAATCTTTGCATATCTTCCTTTTCTGTTTCTACTACAAAATTTTTCGCATCTAACTTTGTTTTAAACAGCTCTTTTTCTCTAGCCTCTTCAACTTTTGCCTGCGCAGCCGAGTGACCTTTTACTGAAGATGGATTTTGAAGAGCCTTCTGCTCTTTTTTTGCCACGCTATCATTTAAATTAGCATATAAGCTTGATGTTGTAAGCAGTAATCCTGCCAATATTGTTGAAAGTATAACTCTTTTTTTCATAACTTTATCCTTTGTCTATCAAGTTTGTTTAGTCATATCTTACAATTATATTGATAACAAACAGTAAATATTATGTTGAAAACAGTTTTATGTCATTATATGTTTACTTAAAAAGGAGTACAATATGTCAGAAGTTAAAAATATTCAGGAGTTGCAGATGTCACAAAATATTAAATGGTTTAATGAAATTGGTATAGAAGATGTTGCTGAGGTCGGTGGGAAAAATGCTTCGCTCGGGGAGATGTATCAGAATCTGACACATGAGGATGTTCGTGTGCCAAACGGCTTTGCTGTTACATCAAGTGCTTATATACATCTGCTTGATGCCAACAATGCCTGGGAAAAACTTCATGCACTACTTGATAATTTGGATGTAAATAATGTTGATGCCCTGCAGAGCGCAGGAAAAAAATGCCGTGAGATAGTATATAACTGCAGTCTGCCGGATGATTTAAAAAACGATATTTTGACAGCTTATGAAAAATTAAAAGAAGAATACGGTGAAAGTCTCTCTTTGGCTGTGCGTTCCTCTGCAACGGCGGAGGACTCTCCTGAAGCCTCTTTTGCCGGACAAAATGACACCTATTTACACATTTCAAATGCAGAGGAACTCCTTGACGCATATAAGCGTTGTTTGGCTTCAAATTTTACAGACCGCTCTATACATTATAAATACGATAACGGTTTTGATTATTTAAAAGTTTATCTCTCCGTTGTTGTTATGAAAATGGTGCGCAGTGACATCGGGGAGAGCGGAGTTATGTTTTCACTTGATACCGAGACAGGTTTTAAAGATGTCGTTTTTATAAATGCAGCTTTGGGTCTTGGTGAAAATGTCGTGCAGGGTACTATTAACCCCGATGCTTTTTATGTGCATAAACCGACGTATAATAAAGGTTTTAAAACAGTACTCAAACGCTCTTTAGGTTCCAAAGAGAAAAAAATGATATTTACAGATACTATCAATCTTGACAATATCGCAGTTGAATATACAAAAAATATACCGACAACACCCCAAGAACAAAGTCATTTTTGCATAACAGATGAAGAGGTTATGGTACTTGCCGGTTATGCCATAAAAGTAGAAAACCATTATTCACAAAAAGCAGGATTTACTAAACCGATGGATATGGAGTGGGCAAAAGACGGATTAGACGGACATCTTTATATGGTTCAAGCTCGCCCTGAAACGGTAGAGTCTCAGAAAAAAGGCAATGTGCTTGAAACCTACCGCTTAAAAGAAAAAGGTAAGGTGCTTGTTACGGGTCAGGCAATCGGTACAAAAATCGGGCAGGGGAAAGCCCATTATATCGCAGGTGTAAAAGAACTTAATACATTTAAAGCCGGTGAGGTGCTTGTAGCAAATACTACAAACCCTGACTGGGAACCTATAATGAAAATAGCGTCTGCCATCATTACAAATAAAGGCGGACGAACATGTCACGCAGCCATACTCTCTCGTGAACTCGGCATACCTGCTGTTGTCGGCTGTGATAATGCCACCGATGTGCTTAAAGATGCCGACGAAGTGACTGTAAGTTGTGCTGAGGGAGAAGAGGGGCATGTCTATGAAGGTATTCTGGATTATGAAATCATAAGAACTGATTTGAGTAATTTGCCAAAAACAAAAACAAAGATTATGATGAATCTTGGAAATCCTGATATTGCTTTTTCACTTGCCTCTTTACCGGTTGACGGGATTGGTTTAGCCAGAATGGAATTTATCATTAACGAGTACATAAAAGCGCACCCGATGGCTTTGAAACATCCCCAAAAAGTTGATGAGGCAACACGTGCAAAATTAGAAGAACTCACTCGAGCTTATGATTCTATGGAAGACTTTTTTGTAAAAACGCTCTCAGAGGGTGTTGCGACTATTGCATCTTGTGTCTATCCCAAACCATGTGTAGTTCGCATGAGTGACTTCAAATCTAATGAATATGCAACGCTGCTCGGCGGTGAGACTTTTGAGCTCAAAGAAGATAATCCGATGATTGGTTTCCGTGGAGCTTCAAGATATGCGCATCCAAATTATGAAGAGGGCTTTGCCCTGGAGTGTGCGGCTATGAAACGTGTACGGGATGAGATGGGATTTGACAATGTGACACTGATGATTCCTTTTTGCCGCAGAGTAGATGAAGGACAAAGAGTGATAGATACCATGACAAAATACGGTCTCAAACAGGGTGAAAACGGCTTAGAAATCTATGTAATGTGTGAAATTCCTAACAATGTCATTCAAATTGACAACTTCAGTAAACTTTTTGACGGTTTCAGCATCGGCAGCAACGACCTCACACAACTTACACTTGGAGTTGACCGTGACAGTGAAATTGTTGCATTTGATTATGATGAGAGAGATGAGGGTGTTAAAGAGATGATTCGACTGGCAGTAGAAGGTTGTAAGAGAAATAATCGTCACAGCGGTATCTGCGGTCAAGCACCGTCAGATTATCCTGAAATGGCGGAATATCTTGTGCGTTTAGGTATTGATTCAATGAGTCTGAATCCTGACAGCGTCTTAAAAACCATAGAGAATATAGGTAAACTCGAACAAAAATTAGGGAGATAAAGATGTGGAAATGGCATGAAAATCTAAATATAGAGATGAATATCAATAAAAACCTTGTAGACAATTTTAAAAAACATGCCAAAATAAGCGGTACGCTTTTTATTCTTTTTGGACTGGCAGGAATTTTATTTCCGTCTATGATGAGTTTGACGACCACGATTTTAGTGGGCTATTTAATGCTTTTTGCAGGAATATCTGCCGGAATGATGACCTATAAAAGTAACCGTGAAGATTGGATGGGTTGGCTCAAAAGCTTTGTTTTGGTGCTCTCGTCACTTTTTATTGTGTTTTATCCGGTTCAAGGTGCTGCGGCACTCGGACTTGTTTTTGCCATATACTTTTTTACCGATGCCTTTGCCAGCTTTTCTTTGGCTTTTTCACTTCGACCGCAAAAAATATGGCTGGTATGGCTTTTTAATGCCATTACATCCTTGGCTTTAGGTGTATTGTTTGTCATAGGCTGGCCGATGAGTTCACTTTTATTGATTGGAATTCTTGTTGGAATCAGTTTGTTGTTTGACGGTATTGCACTACTGCTCGGCGGTGCTTTTGTGCAAGATATAGATGATGAAAATATTAACGGAGATAAAAAATGAAATATAATATTCCAGCAGATGTGCTAAAAAACAGAGTTTCTCAGTATAAAAAAAATTTAAAAGAGGCGACAAACGGTACAAACCATTTGATGCTTTTTGCAGGTGACCAAAAGGTCGAACATTTGAACAATGACTTTTACGGCAAAGATATTCCTCTTGAGGACAACTCTCCCGAGCATATGTTCAAGATTGCCGCAAATGCCAAAATAGGTGTCTTTGCAACACAATTTGGGCTTATCAGCAGATACGGACGTGATTATAAAAATGTTCCTTATCTTGTAAAGCTCAACTCTAAAACAAATCTTGTCCCTTATGAGAAACAAGACCCGTATTCAAAAGCATGGCTGAGTGTCGGTGAGGTCGTCGCCTTTGCCAAAGAGAGCGGACTTGATATAAAAGGTGTCGGGTACACGCTTTATCTCGGCGGTGCATACGAACATGAGATGCTTACACAGGCTGCAAGTATAGTACACGAAGCACATAAAAACGGACTTCTTGCAGTGCTTTGGATTTATCCAAAAGGCAAATTTGTGACAGATGAACATGATGCACACTTAATAGCAGGTGCTGCAGGTGCCGGAGCCGCTTTGGGTGCTGATTTTGTAAAACTCAAAGTACCGTATGACAAAAAAGGTAATTTTGATCCAAAACTCTTACGCGAAGCGACAATGGCGGCAGGAAGGACAGGGGTTCTGTGTGAAGGCGGAGCAAAAATAGATGAAAAAGAATTTTTGAGTGAGCTGTATGAGCAGATACACAAAGGCGGAAGCCGAGGCAACGGAACAGGGCGTAATATTCATCAGCGACCGTTTAAAGAGGCGGTCAAAATGGCGAATGCCATTTATTCTATTACATCAGAAAATGCGACTGTTAAAGAAGCATTGAAACTATTGAAATAAGGTCGAAGTATGAAAGAAAAATATGATTTAATCGTAATTGGTGCAGGACCTGCCGGAACTCCGGCTGCTATGACCGCGGCAAAATTCGGAGCAAAAGTTTTACTTGTCGACAAACGGGATGCACCTGGTGGTGAATGCCTTTTTGAGGGGTGTATTCCTTCAAAGGTACTTGAAAATGCAGCGAATCATTATGCAGAAGTTGTGAATGCCAAGAAGTTTCATGTAGAAGAGAAGCATCCTCAAATGCATTGGGAAGCCGTTATAAAAGATAAAGATGAAATATTACAAAAACGCTCACAGGCTGCTTTGATGCAGATAGAAAAACTTCCAATGCTCGAATTTAAGCAGGGAGAGGCAAAATTTGTAGATGCACATACCTTGGACATCGGAGGGGAACTTTTTAGTTTTGATAAAGCCCTTATTGCAACAGGCGGAAAAACTATAGTTCCTCCTTTGAATGGAAACGGTGTTGATAAAACTTGGACAAACAGAGAGGTGTTTTTTGAAAAAGAGCTGCCAAAAGAGATGCTATTTATAGGTGCCGGAGCTATCAGTTGTGAACTGACACAGATGTTTAATAAGTTGGGTGTGAAGTGTCATATTTTAGAACGTAGTGAACGAATATTGAAACATATTCCTTCAGAAGCTGCCCTTATAGTACAAAATAAAATGATTGAAAATGGTGTCACAGTTGATTTACATGTAGATTTACAAA
Source organism: uncultured Sulfurimonas sp. (assembly GCA_964504315.1). GTDB lineage: Bacteria > Campylobacterota > Campylobacteria > Campylobacterales > Sulfurimonadaceae > Sulfurimonas. The sequence goes on along the minus strand of CAZDEM010000039.1, from coordinate 1,606 downwards.
AGATTGATTATGAAAATGGCAAATTTATTGTTACATTTATGCAAGAAGGCAAAGAACATATTTTAGAATATACACATGTCCTTATGGCAACCGGTCGCGCTGCAAATGTTGATGGACTTGAACTTGACAATGCAAATGTGGAGTATAACAAAGGCGGAGTAGTCGTCAATAACAAACTTCAGTCATCACAGGAACATATATTTGCCTGCGGCGATTGTGTCCCGGGTCCAAAATTTGCACATACTGCAACGTATGAAGCAGGCACAGTTGTGCATAATATGTTTGCACCAAGTCCCCATTTTGTAAATTACGATAAAAATTCCTGGGTGCTTTTCAGTGATCCGCAAATCGGTATTGCCGGTATCAATGAGCAGCAGGCGCAGGAGAGAGGATTAGATGTGATTGTAGAAACCTATGATTTTTTACAAGATGCCAGAGCACAGATAGATAAATCTACAGAAGGATTTGTAAAATTTATCATAGATAATAAATCAAAAGTTATTCTTGGCATTGAGATTGTCAGTGAAGATGCATCTTCACTTATCGGTGAAGCAGCATTGATAGTAGCAAACGAGATGAGTGCAATGGATGTGATGAAAGCCATTCATCCGCATCCGACTTTGACTGAAAGCTTTGGAAAGCTTGCGCAGCAAATATTTTTTAAATCTATGATGCAGAGAGGTTAAAATATACTAAAAGCAACTAAGATCAAATATTTGCTTTTTTAGTGCCATACTCCTTCAAGTGAGTAGCCGCAATATGGACAGGTACCATTCTCATCAAGTTCATTAGTGACATATTGTCCAATAGATCCCTGTCTATCGATTACTCTTTTAGCACATTTTGGGCAATAGGTTGACTCATGATCTTCATCATCGATGTTACCTACATAAATGTACTTCAAACCTTCTTCTTTACCTATTTCGTAAGCTCTACGCAATGTTGACAGCGGGGTAGAAGGAACATCTAGCATTTTATACATCGGATGAAAGGCAGAGAGGTGCCATGGCATTGTCGGATCGACTTCGGCAATGAATTTAGCAATATTTCTTATCTCTTCATCGGAATCATTTTTCCCAGGGATCAGCAGTGTTGTTATCTCTACCCAGATTCCTTTTTCATGTGCGTATTTGACACATTCCAATACCGGTTTGAGTCTGGCACCGCAAATTTCTTTGTAAAACTCTTCCGTAAAGCCTTTAATATCTATATTCATTCCGTCGATATACGGTGCAAGCAAATCCAAGGCTTTACGTGTTTCAAATCCACTGGTAACATAGATATTTTTCAGCCCTTTTTCATGCGCGAGTTTTGCCGTATCATAGGTATATTCAAAAAAGACGATTGGCTCATTATAAGTATAGGCGATAGATTTGCATCCATTTTCTAAAGCTAATTCAACGATATGTTCAGGTGGAAGTTCCTTGCCGAATATTTGATGGTTATGCTCTTTTGGATATTGAGAAATATCGAAATTTTGGCAAAATTTACAGGAGAAGTTACATCCCACTGTTCCAAATGAAAAAGCTCTACTATCAGGCAGAAAGTTGAACATCGGCTTTTTTTCTACCGGATCTATGTTTACTGCAGAAGCAAGTCCATATAC
>CAZDEM010000038.1:0-12311 GCA_964504315.1 uncultured Sulfurimonas sp. | reverse complement strand
ACGCAATATCGGCACACAATGATAAAATGGAGTGCTACACATGTCATGATACCTGGGTACCGCAATGTTACGGTTGCCATGTAAAAGTTGATTATTCAAAGGGGCAAAAAAGTGTGGACTGGCTCTCTTCTGCACATGACCATGACTTGCACGGTACAACAGCACAGATGCGAGGCACACTTAAAGACCATTTAATAGACGGAAAAGTAACAGAGACGAGAAGTTATTTACGTTGGGAAGACCCACCACTTGTGCAAAACGGTGAAGGCAGAATCTCTCCTGCAATGCCTGGTTGTCAGGTCGTGATAACGGTTATAGGAAAAGACGGCAAAGCGGTGCAGCAAAATCATGTTTATATGATGAAAGATTATAAACACCCAGATTCTAAGAAAAAACTACCTGGTATTGTGATGGCAGCTGTGCATTCACATACGGTGCAAAAAGAGGCGCGCAGTTGTGAGAGTTGTCATACAAACCCAAAAGCTATGGGCTATGGTATAGCAGGTGGAAAAGTTTTTAGCTCTCAACTGAAAGATTGGAATGTCGGACTTAAAACTGCAGATGGCAGAATGATTCCTGATAAATATACAATACAAAAACCAAAGATAGATAATTTTGGTATTGATTGGAGCCGTTATGTAGATGAGAACGGAACACTTCTGCAAACGGTAGATAATCATTGGAATTTGGCAACAGCACTCTCAAACGAGCAGAGAAGCAAACTCGATAGACGTGGTGTTTGTCTCTCCTGTCATCAAGATATTCCAAAAGGAGATTTGGCAGTTTCTGCGATGACGCATATTGCCGAAATGGTAAATGTGAAAATAGATACCAAAGAGCATAACACCATACTACATAAGGTAGTATTGCTTAGTGCATGGGTGCAAATTCTCATTGGTATAATCGCCGGTATGCTTGTTATGTATATTTTTTATAGACTTTTTATAAAAAAGAAATCTATCAGTTCGCGAAACAGAGGATGGAAATAATGAACAAGGTTTTACTTTTAACACTGCTGAGTGTTGCTCTTTTTTCAAATGATATTATCATAAAAGAGAGTGCAAACGGTGTTGATAAAACAATACAAAAAATAAAAAATATTGTACGAAAAAAAGGTTTTACAGTTTTTACTGTTATTAATCATCAGGCAAATGCCAAAAATATCGGTATGCATATGCGAAAAGCCAAATTGATTATATTCGGTAATCCTAAAATGGGTACGAAGTTAATGCATCAAGATATTTTAACAGCACTTGATCTGCCTATGAAAATTCTTGTCTACAGAGATAAAGATAAAAAAATAAAAGTTGCCTACAGAAACGGCAGCTGGCTTAAAGATGAGCATCCTGTATTAAAAAATAAACTGGTGCAAAAAATAGATAATGCACTTAATAAAATTACAAACAAAGCGATACAATGAGTAGACTGACAAAAAAAGAAGCACTGGATTTAATCAGAAATGCGGATTTAAAAGAGTTGGGACGCATGGCGACTCAAAGAAAAAAAGAGCTGCATCCAAAAGGCATTACAACTTTTGTGATTGACAGAAATATCAACTATACAAATATTTGCTGGGTTGATTGTAAATTCTGCGCTTTTTACAGACATGAAAAAGATGCAGATGCCTATGTTTTGACATTTGATGAGATAGACGCGAAGATAGATGAACTGCTGGAAATCGGCGGAACACAGATACTTTTTCAAGGCGGCGTACATCCAAAACTCAAAATTGAGTGGTATGAGGATTTAGTAGAGCATATACATCAAAAATATCCGACTATTACCATTCACGGATTCAGCTCAATAGAGCTGGATTTTATAGCCAAAGTCTCCCGCATAACAATTCAAGAAGTGCTGGCACGCTTGAAAGCTAAAGGACTTGCTTCCATTCCCGGTGCAGGAGCCGAGATACTCTCAGACAAGGTCCGTGATATTATAGCGCCTAAAAAGATTGACAGTGATGTATGGGTAGATGTCCATCGTCAGGCACACAAGCTTGACATAATGTCTACGGCTACGATGATGTACGGCACGGTTGAGAGTGATGAAGACATTATAGATCATTTGGATATGGTGAGAAATCTGCAGGATGAAACAGGCGGTTTTCGTGCCTTTATCATGTGGAGTTTTCAAGGCAAAAATACAGAACTTTTAGCCCAAATACCAGATATGGAAAAACCGTCATCAAACCGTTACTTAAGACTTTTGGCAGTAGCTCGTTTGTATCTTGACAATGTGCCTAACATTCAAAGCTCATGGGTAACTCAAGGTCCTTATATCGGCCAGATGGCACTGCGTTTCGGTGCAAATGATTTGGGCTCGACCATGATGGAAGAAAATGTCGTAAGCTCTGCAGGTGCAGCGTACCATATGGCAAAAGATGAAATGGTACATCTTATAAAAGATATCGGTGAAACACCGGCTGTGAGGAATACAGCCTATGAGACTTTAGAGATATTTAACTCATGAAAATTTTTTTAATAATTTTAGCAATAGGACAGATACTAATGGCAGCACAAATAGACTCTATAGAGGTAAAAGGAATTAAAGTTCCGCTTATTTTTGAGCAGGATACAAGACTTCCTCTTGTAAATACACAGATAGTTTTTACAAACAGCGGCAGCATAACAGATACAAAAAAGGCTGGACTTGCAAAGTTTAGTGCAAAGTTACTCAATGAAGGTACACAAAAATTAGGCTCAAGCGGTTTTGCGCAGAAGCTTGAATCACGGGCTATTCATATTTCGGCGAGTACGGGAACAGAGACTTTTGTACTTGAGACAAGTTCGTTGAAAGATGAGTTTACAAACGCTGCAAAATTTTTAAATGATTTGTTAAAAGACCCAAATTACAGCGAAGAAACACTTTCAAAAGTGAAGACGATGACAATCGGTTCACTCAGCCGTAAAGAGAATGATTTTGATTATGTCGCTTCAAATGAGCTGAAAAAACTCCTTTTTCCCAACTCACCTTTGGCACAGCCTGCATCAGGAACGGTTGAAAGCGTCAAAAGCATAGACCTTGAAGATGTCAAAAGTTTTGTAAAAGAGCATTTGGTTGTTTCACGTGCCATAGTCGTTGTTGGAGGGGATGTTGACAGAGCAGAAGTAAAGAAAAGCATAGCAAAAATTTTAAATACACTTCCAAAGGGAAAAAGCGAACCACTTCCTCATTTTCGTGCGAGTGATAAACCAAAAGAGAGTATTCTCAAACGTGAAACAAAACAGGCATATATCTATTTCGGCTCACCGTACAATATGGCAGTTAATGATGAAGATTACTATAAAGCGCGCGTTGCAACATTTATACTCGGAACAGGCGGTTTCGGAAGCCGTTTAATGGAAGAGATTCGTGTAAAACGCGGTCTGGCATACTCGGCATATGCACGCGTACATGTAAGCAAGTCAAGCTCATACTTAAACGGTTATTTACAGACAAAACTGGATTCAATGGATGAGGCAAAAAAAACAGTCGTGAATGTTATTTCAGAGTTTGTACATAAAGGTGTAAGTGAAGATGAACTTGAGCAGACAAAAAAATTCCTGCTCGGCAGCGAGCCTTTACGAGTAGAGACAATGAGCCAAAGATTGCAACGCACGTTTATGGATTATTACAAAGGATTCCCTCTGAATCATTCAGAACTTGAACTTAAAAAAATTAAGAAATTAAAACTCAAAGATTTAAATGCTTTTATAAAAAAACATACAGAAATCCTAGAGCAGAGTTTTGCGATTGTAACAAAGTAGTTCTATGACACTCATAGGTCAAATAGACAGAATTCTTTTTGAGTCTGAGGGTTTTTTTATTGCCGTTTTAAAAAGCGGTGAGAAAATCAGCGGTACCTATTATGAGAGTGATGTTGAGAGTATAAAGGGCTCGGCGATTACACTTGAAGGTGAATGGGTTGAGCATAAAAAACATGGCAAGACTTTTAAATTTGAGACACTCAAAGTCAATCAAAACGAACTCTTTTTCTTTTTAAATAAAATCATCAAAGGCTTTACAAAAAAACTCTCTGCTGATTTGATAGAGCATTTCGGCTCGGAACAGCTTATAGAAATTTTAGACAATGATATAGAACAGCTTTTGAAATTTAAAGGCATAAAAGAAAAACGTCTGAAAAAAATTCAGGCTTCTTGGAAACAGTTTCGTTCTATGCGTCGTCTTGGAGAGTTTTTAAGTCCCTTTGATGTTACACCTGCACTGTTGAGTACCATTGCAACAGCTATGAAAGATGTGGATGAGCCCTGCACAAAAATCAAAGAAAATCCCTACATCCTTACAAGCATTAATTCCATAGGCTTTAAACGCGCTGATGAACTTGCTCTTAAAATGGGAGTGACAGCTGAGAATGAACAGCGAATCAGCTCGGCTATGGATTATGTGCTTTTGAATTATTGCGAAGCACAGGGAAACAGCTGCATTGCAAAAGAGGTTCTCTTTGGCGGACTTGATGAACTGCTGGGCTTTACAAACAGGCAAAATCTTTATGAAGCTGCTTTGGTTGAACGGGTGGCGGAACAAAGCATTGTCATTATGAAAAATGAGAGAGTTTCTCCCGCGCGCCTTTATGATGCAGAGAAGTTTTTATATGATGATTTCACAGCGCGTGCAAAACTTGACAGCGGGGGATTTGTTAAAGATCTGGATGCTTTTCTGGCTGAGAGTTCTCTCAAACTTGGCGAGCAGCAAAGAACTGCGGCGGAGATGATAAACAACGGCACGTCACTGCTTTTTTTGGTCGGTTATGCAGGAACGGGGAAAAGCACAACTTCTAAAACGATTTTAGAACTGCTCAACACCCGTTATGACAAAAAAGAGATAATAACCTGTGCTCTCAGTGGTATAGCCTCTCAAAGAATCAGTGATACAACAGGGTATGAGAGCGCAACGATTCAGTCGCTTTTGGTAAAACATGAAGAGAGTGACAAGTTTCCCTACTCGGTTGTGCTTATAGATGAAGCTTCTATGATAAACTCCTCTTTGTTTGCAAGAGTGATGCGTAAAATTTCAAAAAAAGCGGTTGTTATTATTGTCGGTGATGATGCACAGCTTCCTCCCATAGGTGCGGGAAATGTACTGAGTGATGTGCTGAGTCTTGAACTCGCACCTACGGTTAAACTGACACAGATTTACAGACAGAGTGAAGAGCAGGCCATTACGCTTATAGCAAATCAGATACGCCAGGCAGAACTCCCCGAGTACAGGCAAAAATATGAAGATTTTGAGTTTGTAGATGTAAGCATACAAAATTATTATGCTCTGAAAAATCAACTCTCTCAAGATGAGTTGAAAAACCTCAGGGATGAAAATTCAAAGCAGATTATTACAGAAATTATTCATCGTGTTGTTGCATCTATTGAAAAAGCCAGATATAGACTCAGCAACAAACAGATAAAAGAGTATTTGAACTATTTTCAGGTGATTACTCCGATGAAAGGCGGCATACTCGGTACAACCAACTTAAACAAGGTTTTGCAGGAGTATTTTAATCCGAATCCCAAGAAGTGTGTGAAACGCGGCGAGTTGGAATTTCGCCTGATGGACAAGGTCGTGCATACTAAAAATGAGAATATGGCCTCTTGGAGTGCCGAGGGTTTTAAAGAGGGTGAGGATTCTTGTGAACGAAGAATTTTTAACGGTATGAGCGGACTTCTTTTTAAGATTGACGAGGAAGAGGAACAGGTTTTTGTTTTTTACCCGAATGAGGATGTCGTTGTGCGGTATGAGTATGAAGAATTGAAATCACACCTGATGCTCTCTTATGCACTTACCATTCATAAAGTACAGGGAATGGAGTATGACATCGTTGTTATTCCTATGAGTTTTACGCATTATATTATGCATAATACCAAGCTTATATATACCGCCATTACAAGAGCCAAACACAAATGTATCGTCATAGGCGAGGGCGGAGCATTTGAGAACGCCTGCCGACGTGTCGATGTTACATGTAGGGATACGGTGCTGCTTGAATTAAAATAATTGTGCTAAAATATGTCATATTAGGAGAAAAATATGGACTATCAACAAATACTGCAAGATATTGAGATTGAAATACAGCCATTGTTCGGCAAAGGCAAAGTAGCTGATTATATTCCTGCACTTGCAGATGTCGATGCCGGGCAGTTTGCTATGAGTATCACGCTCTTTGACGGCAGTTCTTATCATGTGGGTGCTTTTGAGACACTTTTTTCCATACAGAGCATTTCCAAAGTTTTTACCTTTACTATGGCATTGAAGTATCTCGGTGCAGAGCTTTATAAGCGTGTGGGACGTGAGCCTTCAGGTAATCCTTTTAACTCCCTTGTTCAGCTCGAATATGAAAATGGTATCCCGCGTAATCCCTTTATAAATGCAGGTGCCATAGTTATTACAGACACACTCATTACCCATTATAAAAGAGATACAACGGCTTTTGATGCCATTATTGATTTTATACGCAGTATTGCCGATGATGAGAGTATAAGTATGAACGCCGTCGTAGCAGGCTCAGAGATGGAACATGCCTATAGAAATCTGGCACTGACAAATCTGATGAAAAGCTTTGGCAATATTGACAATGAAGCTATAAAGCTGGTGCAGACCTATTTTAATCATTGTGCCCTGGAGATGAATACAAAAATGCTCTCACGTTCTATGCTCTATCTTGCCAATCACGGTGTTGATCCTATAAGCAAGAAAGCCTATGTGACAAAATCTCAGGCAAAACGTATCAATGCCGTTATGCTGACCTGCGGACATTATGATGCTTCGGGAGATTTTGCTTTTAAGGTGGGTGTTCCTGGAAAAAGTGGCGTAGGCGGGGGCATTGTAGCTGTTATTCCTCAAAAAATGGGGATTTGCGTCTGGTCGCCTGCACTCAATGAACAGGGAAATTCACTGATCGGAACAAAGGCACTGGAGCTTTTTACGACAAAAACGGGGCTTTCGATTTTTTAAAGGAGGGATACGGTTATGTTTGATGAATCTATTAAAGCAGTATTATGTGATATAGGCGGTGTGTTGTATGTAGGTGATGCACCTATAAAAGGCGCGGTTGAAGCAGTCAAAGAGATAAAGAAACACTATCCCATACGTTTTTTGACAAATACAACCCAAAAAACTTCTGCCCAGGTTGTGCAAAAACTTCAAAAAATGGGTTTTGAAATTACAAGTGATGAAATCATTACGGCTCTTGATGTTACAAAAATGTTTTTAGAAAAAGAGAAGAGTTCGGCTGAATTTTTACTTACAGATGATGCGCTTGGTTTTTTTGACGAATTGAAATATTATGAAAAAAAATATGTCGTCGTCGGCGATGCACAAGATAATTTTAACTACAAAAATCTTAACCGTGCTTTTAGAAAACTGATGGATGGCGCTTCATTGCTTGCTATTGCAAAAAACAGGTACTTTAAAGACGCAGATAACGAACTGAGCATGGATGCCGGCTGTTTTGTGAGTGCACTGGAATATGCCAGCGGACAAGAGGCCTCACTTATAGGTAAGCCGAGCAGAGAGTTTTATCATTTAGCCTGTGCGAGTTTACATGTAAGCCCAAATGAGTGTGTGATGATAGGTGATGATATCGAGAGTGACATCAAAGGAGCACAAGAAGCCGAAATACAAGCGGCTCTTGTCAAAACAGGCAAGTTCTCAAAAACAGATTTGTCTTTGGGTATCAGACCTGATTATATTGTAGAATCTATTGCTACTATTTTGTAGCGTTGTCGACACTGTCCATTACTTTGTTGATAACCGGTGCGATGTATGACATAGCCGAGTCATCTTCAACAGCTTTTTTGAGTTCTTCTTTTGTAGTGATGGTTTTGATGTCTGTGATTTTTTTGTTTAAAAGAGTAACAATGACTATTTTTGTCGTGTCTATACCTTTTCTGTAAGGTGCTGCAACACTTTTGTCATCTAAAAGCAGTACCGTATGTTTAAAGTCTTTAAGCCCTGGCATAATAAAAAGGCTTCTGATGATTGAAGGTGCTGCACTCACATCTGCTACAAACTGTACATGATGTTCTTGTAAATATGTAGGTTTCTGAGTGTTAAAAAAGTCGTTACATGTATGTGCCGGCTCTTTGTCAAAAGCAAATATTACTTTGTACGTATCTGCATTTAAAGAGTGTTCTTTACCAAACTGGTCTTTAAGATTTAAACCCTCAAGGCTTTTCCCAACGACAAGCTTGGGCTCAATATTTTTGTTTTCATCACTTTTTGAACTACAGCCCAGCAGTACAAAAGCTGCCAAAATTCCAATAATTATATTTTTCATATATCTTCTCCGTATTTTTTCAGTATTATAGGTAAAAGTAGTTAATAAAAGTATGACAATTTGATTGTAGTTTCACAACATGGGTTTTACCCAAGACCAAGGGGCGAAGCTAAAGCATCTCTTCCGAAACATCAGTATCTTTTTCGGTACCTAGGTTAAGAGCTGAAATAAATCATAAGCATAAATAGAGTAAAATTTTATAAACATAATTAAGGAATAATAGTATGGCATGGGCAACAGCAAGACATATTTTAGTAGACAGCGAAGAAAAATGTAATGAATTAAAAACAGAGATCGAAAATGGAGCGGATTTCGGTGAAGTGGCACAAGCAAACTCTAGCTGTCCATCTTCAAGAAACGGTGGAGATTTAGGACAGTTTGGACCAGGACAGATGGTGCCTGAATTTGACAAGGCGGTTTTTAGCGGTGACGTAGGTGTCGTGTACGGACCGATTCAAACACAGTTTGGTTACCATCTCTTGGAAGTAACCGGCAGAGGTTAGTCATGCGCTCAAAGGTAAAAGTAGCCGCAGTTCAAATGAGCATGAGTGAAGATAAAAGCTCAAATGTCTTAAAAGCTGAGAAATTGGTTCGCAAGGCTGCTAAAGAGGGTGCGAATATCATACTTTTACCGGAGCTTTTTGAGACGCTTTACTTTTGTAAAGATATGGACAAAAAGTATTTTGAGTGGGCAAAACCGTTAAAGAATAACGAGCTGATACAACACTTTTCGACTTTGGCAAAAGAGCTGCATGTCGTTGTTTTAGTTAGTTATTTTGAAAAAGACAAAGAAGATTATTTTAATTCGCTTGTTGTCATTGATGTGGATGGCAAAGTGATGGAAAATTACCGAAAAACACATATTCCCGACGGTCCAGGGTATGAAGAGAAGTTTTATTTCGCCCCCGGCGATACAGGATTTAAAGTTTATGATACAAGATATGGAAAAATCGGTGTGGGCATCTGCTGGGACCAGTGGTTTTGTGAAACGGCGCGTGCTTTGACACTTATGGGTGCAGAGATTATATTTTACCCCACAGCTATCGGGAGTGAACCTGAGATTTATCTAGATTCAAAAGAGCATTGGCAAAGAGTACAGATGGGACATGCCGCGACAAATACCGTACCTGTCGTAGCAGCCAATCGCACAGGAAAAGAGAAAGGTGAGAGTTGTGAACTTACATTTTACGGTTCTTCATTCATCACAGATTATACAGGTAAAATTATTGCTGAAGCTCCGCGCAATAAAGAGGCCGTTATTTACGCTGAATTCGACTTGGAAGAAAATGCAAAACAAAGAGAGTATTGGGGACTGCTGAGAGACAGACGTTCAGATATGTATGTTAAAATCTCTCAAGAATAATATCTTGTAAATCTTCAAGCTTTGCACTTGTGACATCACTAAACTGCGTACGGTTAAAGGTTTGTTGACGTTTTGCCAGTTGGGCGGTGTGGGTAGATATTAAAGAGAGCATTGCATCTTTGTCTGTCTTTGCGTCCAAATAATCCAATACTTCCACAATTCCTATGGCACCCATGGCATGTGGTGCTCTTGTATATTTCTGTTCTAAAAAGCAGACCTCGTCAATCAGTCCCGTTTCATACATTTTATGCGTTCTTTTTTCGATGCGTTTGCGTAAAATGTCTCTCTCAACATCAATATTGTAAATCTTTACATCTTTAATGACGGGTTTTGGTGGGTTTTGTCTGAACCATTCACTCGGGCTCATTTGCGAGGCTTCATAAATCAAGAGTGCTTTTTCTATGCGGTATTTATCGCTGGATGCTATTTTTTGCATATACTCCGCATCAATTTTTGTCAAAAAGTTATAACAGGCATCTAAATCCTGTAATTGCTCTGTTACATGTAAGCTATGTTGTGGGGTTATTGTCGGTAAAGACGAAAGCCCCTCTATCAGAGATTTGAGGTAAAAAGAGGTGCCTCCGACTATTACTAGGTTTTTTTTATCTTCTTTACATGTAAGGCGTATTTTTCTATATAAATTTATAAATATATCAACACTGAAGTATTCATTAACAAAGATCTCATTAATGCCGTAGTGCTTGACCTGTGCCAATTCTTCGCGTGAGGGTTTTGCCGAGACGATATCTATCTCTTTATAGATACTGAGTGAGTCTATAGAGAGTATATATGCATTCATCTGCTGTGCAATTGCAATGGCTAAATCACTTTTTCCCGAAGCGGTAGGTCCTATAATGGCTATTTGTTTCATAAAGGGATTATATCATACAAAAGAGTTTACTGTTCAAGTTCAAAAAGTGCATAGATCGGATTATGATCTGAAATTTTTTTTGTATCAACTGCCACTGCTTTTAGAGGTTTAATGCCGCGGTAGTAGATATGGTCAATGGTTTGTGAAAAGATTTGTTTGACATGCTGTGAATCGGCAACGGCGAGTTTACAAAGTCCCAGCTCTTTTTGAAAATTTTCCAGAATGTTAAGACGTTTTTTGTTCCAGTTGTTAAAATCTCCGCCGATTATCAAAGGACCTTTAATCTCTTGCAGGGAATTTTTGATTTTTTGGAGCTCATGGCCAAATGCTTTGTGTGAAACAAAATTAACGGCATGAATATTGACAAGATAAAGAGTTTTAGCGTTGCACACTTTATGCTGAGAGATTAAGAAGCTTTTATGGCTGCTAAACCAAAGCTCTTTTTTTGTCGAAAGTGATATCGTGATGTTATGAAATGAACATTTTGCAGCCGTTAAAACACCAAATATATTTTGCTTTGTCTCAATATTTGCTCCAAGAGCGAAAGAGTATTTATTAAAGGAAAAAGTGCTCCTTTTTGGGTACTTAACCTCTTGTAGTAACAGTATATCACTTGGATTTGTCTGCATAAGCGAAGAAAATTTTTTTTCAAAAGCTTTTGTCTGATTCTCTTTGTGTACATTCCAGACCAAAAGAGAAAATCTACATGCTAAAGAGTCGGCTTGATGTGTCAGTTTTTTGGGTATTTGCTTGGGGATGAACATAATACTATAATATCGGTGAGGTCAGTCTTGCCAGACGCGTAGCAAGTTTGAAAACAAAAGCTTGTTTTTCAAGCTCGGCTATTTTTACTTCATATGAGTGTCTGAAATCATTTTCAAACATCTTTTTTATCTCTTGAGCAAAAGAGTTGTCTGTGACTAAAGCCGTAATTTCAAAATTAAGTCTAAAAGAACGATTATCAAGGTTTGCGGTGCCCACAGCTGTATGAGAATCATCAATAAGCATTACTTTTTGATGTAAAAAACCGTTGTTGTAGCGAAAAAACTTTACGCCTGTTGCACTGACGGTTTTAAAATAGCTAAATGCTGCAAGATAAACAAGAATATGATCGGCTCTTTTAGGTATGAGAATACGTACATCGATACCTCTCAGCCCCGCAAGCTGTAATGCTTTAATAATTGCGCTGTCAGGAACAAAATAAGGACTTGATATCCAAATGCGTTTTGTTGCACTGTTTATTGCCTGTATAAACATCAGTGAAGCAGTTTCTAATATATCTGCAGGAGAAGAAGGCACAATGAGAACTTTTTTATTTTCTTTCTTTGATGACACAGGATTCCATTTTAAACAATCAATAAGATACTCGGCAGCCCAGTACCAGTCCTCGATAAATGTTTTTTGCACTGTTATAACAGAGGGTCCTGTTATTTTTATATGTGTATCTCTCCAATGTCCGAATTTTTTATTTTTTGAGAGGTATTCATCACCGATGTTATGTCCGCCGATCCAGGCTGATTTGCCGTCAACTACAACTATTTTACGATGATTTCTAAAGTTGATTTGAAATCTGTTCTTCACACCTTTTTGCGTGTGAAAATTATAAACCTGTATGCCTGCTTGTCGCATTTCATCAAGGTAGTTTTGAGAAAGTTCATAGCTTCCTATTTCATCATATAAGAAGTATATTTTCACGCCCTCGTTTGCTTTTTTTATCAGACTCTGTTGTATCTGATACCCGAGGTTGTCATCACGGATGATGTAAAATTCCAAGAGTATATATTTTTCTGCTTCATTAATACCGGCTAAAA
>CAZDEM010000037.1:0-12473 GCA_964504315.1 uncultured Sulfurimonas sp. | reverse complement strand
TTCAATACTTGTCAGAATAACGCTTAAAGGCGTATTTGTTTCATGCACGGTATAACGCAAAAACTCTTTTTGTGCCAAAAGTATCTCTTCTGAAAATTTTTTCTCTTCTAAAAGTTTTGCATTGGTTTTTTGCAAATTCAAAGTTTTTTCTTCTACTTTTTTTTCAAGATCAATATTTAATCCCTTTAATGATCTTTTTTGCTTATTTATCGTTTCAACCATTTCATTTGCATAAATAACCATCTCTTTAAATTCTTTAAAAAAAATCTTATCAGGACTTAACAACTGTTCTTTGTGTGCGGCATTTTTAAAAAAATTCAAAAAAGCATTCATATCATTTTGAATTAAAGCATAAAATATTTTATACATTCCAAGCATAATTGCAAAGAGTATAAAAGATAGCGTTGCAATTGCCAGAGTATTTTTAATCAGCAGACTTTTTAACTGTTTTTGAGTGTCTGCATAGTTATTTTTATTGATCTTAACATTAGAATTCAGACGAACATGCTCTTGTTTATAAAGAGCCTTTTCATAATCCTGATAATTTTCTTTTATCAATAAATAAGCAAATATAATGGTAAATATCAATATAAAAACAGTAGTAATAGTATTAGCCTGTTTAATAGTTAAAGATTTCAGTTTTTTTAAAAAATATTTTTCAATATCAGCACCAATTTCTTGCATTTTATCTCTACCCTTCTTTGTATGACAAAATTATACCTATTTTAATTACAAACTTAATTTTAAAAGCACAAGGCATATTTATAAAAATTTAACTATAATTCCACAAATATAACAAAAAGGTCAATATATGTTTGGAAGAACACAACTCAAAGAATACAATTTAAGCGAAGATGAATTAGCAAAACTCCAATATGCAAAATTTAGCACTAGTAAAGGCGATATTTGGATTAAACTTTATCCAGAGGAAACTCCAAATACAGTTGCAAATTTTGCACACTTGGCGCAGACAGGTTTTTATGACAATCTTAGCTTTCACCGTGTTATCCCCGGATTTATGGCGCAAGGCGGCTGTCCGGAAGGTACAGGTACAGGCGGACCGGACTGGGCTATTAAATGTGAAACAAGCAAAAATACTCATAAACATGTAAAAGGTACACTTTCTATGGCACATGCCGGACCTAACACAGGCGGAAGTCAGTTTTTCATCTGTTTTGTACCATGTCCGCACCTTGACGGAGTACATACTGTTTTTGGCGGCATAGAAGAAAATGATGCAGATAGTTTTGCAGTTCTTGACAGCATTGAAGGTCAAGATGAGATTAAAACTATAGAGATTCATGAAAAAAGAGCATAGTAACCTGAGCTGAATTACTTTAAAGACTAAAAGGCAAGGTTACAGAAAAAAATTTAGTTTTTTTCTAAGTCACGCTTTAGCGTTTGAAAACCTTGCTTCCGAAGAGCTGATGAACTTCTCGGAACCCAGACTTCAGTCTGGGCTGAATTGCTTAACAACCTAAAAAACCCTTCAAGGACAAAACCATTTTAGTACATATATGCTGTAGTGTTGATTCACACTTTTTCTTGGAAAAACTACAAAAAGACTTTCCTGATGAAAAACTGACCGGATTCTTTTATGACCCTAATATTCACCCGTATTCTGAATATCAACTGCGCCTACTTGATGTCAAACGCAGTTGTAACAAACTCGGTATTGAACTCCTTGAAGGAGAATATGACTATGAAAGCTGGTTGCAAGCTGTACGCGGACTTGAAAAAGAGCCTGAAAAAGGTGCACGATGTGAAGTCTGTTTTGATAAACGTTTTACTACAAGTGCAAAAAAAGCACTTGAACTCGGTGAAAAAAAAATCACCACTACCCTGCTTGTCAGCCCTCTAAAATCTCAAGAACAACTCAAGCGTGTCGGCGATGAATTTTATAAATCTCATGGCGTTGAGTTTATTGCAGTGGATTATAGAAGTGGCGGCGGTACACAAGACCAAAGCCGTGTAACAAAAGAGGAACAGCTCTATCGTCAGGATTATTGCGGCTGTATTTTTGGACTTACTATGCAGCGAGACCAGCAAAACCGACTTATGGATGAGATGTTTTCACCGATTTCAGGGCAAATTCTTCCTGCTTCCATTGAAGAACGGCTTGAAATATATACAAAAAGAAATGCGCTCGAAGATGAAAACAAAGAGTATAAAATCATCAAACAAAAATTTCTTAATTACAGACAGTTTAATTTTAAGCTTATTTCAGGAAAAAGAGATGTTCTTGAAGCCTATGCCCTAAGTTACTCAACGCTTCCAAGAAAAAAAGCTCAGGGACGCATAGAATTTACTCATAATAACATTCACTATTTCAACCGTGAAGAGGTGAAATTTATAACGCTTCAAACATATAATAATTTAAGTAATTCAAACTATAAAACAATAAAAGAACTCATTTACAATCCATTGGAATTTGATGAGGAATTAGCGCTAAGAGCCACTATTTCAGGTTCAAATTATGATTTAACACCTATTATAGTAGTAAATGAAATACCACAGACAAAGCTTTCAATTTATCTGGATGCAAAGGCATACGAAGACACCAAAGAAAAACTTATTATCTTTTCTTAACAATAAATTAGATAAAATATCAAAAAATTATTGTTATAAGGTTTAGTTTAATGCTTATGGATGTTACAGAAATACAAAAAATACTACCACACCGTTACCCTTTTTTATTGGTCGACAGAGTTACTGATATGACAAAAGGTGAATCAATCACTGCATACAAAAATGTTTCCATTTCAGAGCCTGTGTTTCAAGGGCACTTTCCGGGTCATCCTATTTACCCTGGTGTTATGATTTTAGAAGGTATGGCACAGGCAGGCGGAATACTCTCATTTTTAAGTATGGGTGATTTAACTGAAGAAGAGATAGCCGGTAAAGTAGTTTATTTTATGAGCATCGACAAAGCAAAATTCAGAAGCCCTGTAAAACCAGGGGACAAACTGGAGTATAGAATCTCTGTAATAAAACAAAAAGGTACTATCTGGATGCTTAAAGGCGAAGCATATGTTGATGATAAATTGGCAAGCGAAGCAGAATTAAAAGCTATGATAGTAGATAAGTAAAAGGTTATTTTTTGTCTCAAATATCTAAATTAGCCGTCATCCAAGACGGCGCAGTCATCGGTCAAAATGTTACAATTGGACCATTTTGTTTTATATCAAGTGAAGCGAGCATTGGTGATGGAACTAGCATAGATGCAAACAGCTGTATTTACGGAAAGACTACTATTGGTAAAAATAACAAAATTTTTTCACATGCTGTTATCGGCTCTATTCCACAAGATTTAAAATTCAACGGCGAAGATGTTGAACTCATAATCGGTGACAACAATACTATCCGTGAGTTTACTCTCTTTAATCCGGGCACAAAAGGCGGCGGTGGTAAAACTATCATCGGGAATGACAACCTCTTTATGGGTTATGTTCACTTAGGTCATGATGTTATCATCGGCAATCACTGTATACTTGCAAATGCTGCAACGCTTGCAGGACATGTTGAACTGGGTAATTATGTTGTTATCGGCGGCATGACACCTGTTCATCAGTTTGTACATGTGGGTGATTATGCTATGGTAGGCGGAGCCTCTGCATTAGCACAGGATGTTCCTCCATTTTGTATGGCTGAGGGCAACCGTGCTTCACTTCGAGGGCTGAACCTTACGGGCTTAAGAAGACATTTAGAACGTGATGATATTAATGCACTCAAATCAGCGTACAGAGAGCTTTTTGAATCAGGAAAACCACTCAAAGACACGGCAAGCGAATTGCTTGAGAATTCAGACAACCATTATGTAACAGACTTATGTAACTTTGTCATTAAAACAAAACGCGGAATTCCGTTTGAAAGGAAAAAAATATGATACACAGACATTGTAGCTTTTGTGATGCAAGCGAAAGCGAACAAAACCCCTTAATAGCAGGCAACGGTGTTTACATTTGTAAAAACTGTGTTGTATCTGCTTATAAAATAATGTTTGGTGATGAAAAAGAGCTGGCAAAAGAAGACAACAGTGAACTTGTTGACGCTGTTGAGAAACTTATGACACCAAAAGAACTTGATGCATTCCTGGGTGAATATATCATTGGTCAAGAACGTGCAAGAAAACTTTTAAGTGTTGCTGTTTACAACCATTACAAGCGTATATTTAAAATGCATAATGCAGCAGATGATGATACAGAGATTGCAAAATCAAACATCTTACTTATCGGACCCACAGGAAGCGGTAAAACACTTATGGCACAGACTATTGCAAGAGTTTTAAATGTACCAATTGCGATTGCGGATGCGACAAGTCTTACAGAGGCCGGTTATGTTGGTGAAGATGTTGAAAATATTTTAACAAAACTTATTCAGGCAGCTGATGGCGATGTAGAACGTGCGCAAAAAGGTATCATTTTTCTTGATGAAGTAGACAAAGTATCGCGTATGAGCGAAAATCGCTCTATTACCCGTGATGTTTCAGGAGAAGGTGTACAGCAGGCACTGCTTAAAATTATAGAAGGTTCTTCTGTAAACATTCCGCCAAAAGGTGGAAGAAAACATCCAAATCAAGAATTTACTGCCATTGATACGACAAATATTTTATTTATCTGCGGTGGTGCATTTGACGGTCTTGAAGAGATACTCAAGCGCAAACAGGGTGAAAATGTTCTAGGTTTCGGACATGATAAAAAAACAAAAGATGAAGCAAAACCTACTTTTGATATGGTAGAGCCTGATGATTTAGTGCATTACGGTTTGATTCCTGAACTTGTCGGGCGTCTGCCTATCATTGCTTCACTCAATGAAATTACAGAAGATGACATGGTCCGCATATTGACTGAGCCGAAAAATTCACTTGTAAGACAGTATAAAAAGCTTTTTGCTATTGATGATGTTGAACTAAACTTTGAAGAAGATGCGCTACGTGCTATTGCTCAAAAAGCGATTAAACGAAAAACAGGTGCTCGTGGATTACGTGCGATTTTAGAAGAGAGTATGATAGATATTATGTACGAACTTCCTGAGTACAACGGTTATGAAGTCATGATTACAAAAGAGGTCATCGAGAATGGTGAAAAACCTGTTTACATTAAAAAAACTACACAAAAAACAGCATAAGGCACAATAAATGATATTTAATAAAATAGTCGGACTTTTTTCAAATGACCTCTCAATCGACTTGGGAACTGCTAATACAATCGTTATAGCAAAAGGACGTGGAATCATCATCAACGAGCCCTCAGTTGTAGCTGTGAAAACTGAGAAGTACGGTCAACAGCGTGTTTTAGCTGTTGGACATGAAGCAAAAGAGATGGTAGGAAAAACTCCTGGAAATATCAAAGCTATTCGCCCTATGCGTGATGGTGTCATTGCTGATTTTGATATGACAGAGAAGATGATACGAAAGTTCATTGAAAAAGCACATGGAAGAAGCTCTTTAATATCTCCTCGTATTATTATCTGTGTGCCTTACGGGCTTACACAGGTTGAGAGAAAAGCAGTTCGTGAATCAGCTTTAAGTGCCGGAGCTCGCGAAGTATTTCTTATAGAAGAACCTATGGCAGCAGCTATCGGTGCCGGAGTTGACATTCGTGAACCACAGGGTAATCTTGTTGTAGATATCGGTGGTGGTACCACTGAAATCGGTGTTGTTTCCCTTGGTGGTCTCGTACTCTCAAAATCAATCCGTACAGCCGGAGATAAAATTGATCAGGGTATTGTCAACTATGTGAGAAAAAAATACAATCTTTTAATCGGTGAGCGCGTTGCCGAAGAGATTAAAATCAACATAGGAACAGCCGTTTCACTTGACCAAGACCTTACCATGGTTGTCAACGGACGTGACCAGGTGGAAGGGTTATTAAGCTCTGTTGAACTTACAAGTGAAGATGCAAGAGAAGCGATGAAAGAGCCACTCAAAGAAGTTGCAGAAGCACTTCGTGATGTCTTGGAGCGAATGCCGCCTGATTTAGCCGGTGATATTGTCAATCACGGTATTATTTTAACAGGTGGCGGTGCTTTAATTCGTCAACTTGACAAATATCTCTCAGACATTGTAAGAATACCTGTTTTTGTAGCAGATGAACCACTTTTAGCGGTTGCACGTGGGACAGGAAGAGCTTTAGAAGAGATAGACCTTCTACAAGAACTTTTTGAGAATGAATAAAAAGTCATTTAGCTATTTTTTTATTATTATGGCACTCTTTGTGGGTGCCATGTACTACAACAACCTTATTCAGTCTCCGATTATTTCAGCACTTAACTCCATTAAATCAAGCTACCTTAACACTATAGATTTTTTTGAAAACAAAATAGACAAGCATGTATTTCAAGCCCAAGAGATAGAAAATTTAAAAAATCAACTTCAAAAATATGAAAACAATCATCTCGTTATGCAGCAACTGGCTTCTGAACTTAACGACATATATAAAGAAAACAACTCTTCATTAAAAACAAATCCTAAAGTAGAACTTGTCCGTGCAATATCGTATGAAAAATTTGGTGATTTAAACAGGCTCTGGATGGATATACCTGATTATAATGCTTCTAAAATTTATGGTTTAACCTATAAAGAATTAGTAGCCGGAATTGTTATTGCTAAAAACAACAAACCTCTTGCACTTTTAAATTCTGATATTAAAAGTGCCTATTCTGTTTATGTTGGAAAAGAAAAAGCACCTGGAATTGCGCATGGAAACAATGGAAAAAATATAGTTATAAACTTTATACCGGCATGGTTTAATATTAAACAAGGGGATGAAGTGATAACATCAGGACTTGATAATATCTTTTTTAAAGGGCTTAAAGTCGGAAAAATTATTTCTGTTACAAAATCTCAGGGCTACCAAAATGCTGTAGTCGAGCAGTATTACAAAGCAAATGAGCCAAGTTATTTTCATATGATAAGGAGTGTAAAATGAAGTATATTTTAATTTTAATGTTGTTGTTTTTTAATCTCTCAGCAGACCAGTCAAAACAAAAATTGACAATAGGAGCAGGACCCTATTTTCAAAGTGAACCCTATAAAGGTTCTTCAACTCTCGTATTGCCTTCACCGGTAATCTTTTTTGACAACTCTATCGTTTATGCAAGATGGAGCAGATTTGGTATCTACTTTTTAGGGGATAAAAAAGAGGATTATTCTTGGGGATTTTCTTTAACTGTGCAGCCTCGTACACTAGGCTATAAAGCATCAGACTCAGACTATTTAAAAGGAATGGGTGACAGAGATTCAACACTCGAAGGTGGTCTTGCTTTTAGTGCCAGCTATAAAAATTCTACCTATATTGAGGTTATGCTCTTAGCGGATGTGTTGAACAAATATAACTCCTGGGTAAGCAGAGTTGAAGTTGGTGATGAGTTCAAAGCAGGTAATTTTACTTTTTATCCGAGTGTTCTTGTTTTATATCAGCCTAAAAAATTTGTTGATTATTATTATGGCGTCAAAAATTCAGAAGCAACACTAAATCGTCCTGCTTATTCTCCAAATGGAGGCTTTGAATTTGGAGTTCAAACATATGTAAAATATCCGCTGACAAAGAAATTATCAGCATTTTTCAATCTAAGAGCAGACAGAATTCCAAGCAGTGCATACAACAGCCCTCTGGTGAACAATAAATTTATTTACTCAGGACTTGCGTCGCTCATCTACACATTTGAGTATTAAGTACATCCAAAAACCCAGATTTTCAAACACTCCTCGGAACCTAGACTTTAGTCTAGGCTGTACGTCTTTCAAGCCTCGGAACCCAGGTTTTAACCTGGACTAAACTGCTATTAAGTGCCTTTTGGCTATAATCTCTAAATTTTTATATACAATTTTCAAGAGGTAACAAATGCCAAAACGCACCGACATAAAAACTATTTTACTTATAGGTTCTGGTCCGATTATTATCGGTCAGGCTTGTGAGTTTGACTACTCTGGAACACAGGCTGTTAAAACTTTAAAAGAATTGGGTTACCGTGTTATTCTTATCAATTCAAACCCGGCTACTATCATGACAGACCCTGAATTTGCAGACAGAACATACATAGAACCTATCAAAGAAGATGTTATTGCAAAAATCATAAAAGATGAAAATGTAGATGCTGTTTTACCAACTATGGGTGGACAGACTGCACTTAATGTCGCTATGAGCATGTATGAAAAGGGAATGCTTGAAGGAATAGAGTTTTTAGGTGCAAAACCAGAAGCAATCAACAAAGGTGAAGACAGACAGCTTTTTAATGAAGCTATGACTAAAATCGGTATGGATTTACCAAAAAGTAGAAATGCTTACAGCGTTGAAGAGGCTATCGAAGTTGTAAAAGAGATTGGTTTTCCGGTAATTTCCAGAGCTTCATTTACACTTGCCGGTGGTGGTTCAGGTGTAGCTTACAACATGGAAGAGTTCAAAAAACTAGCCCAGGAAGGGATCTCTGCTTCACCAGTCAATGAAATTGAAATCATGGAATCTATGCTCGGATGGAAAGAGTATGAGATGGAAGTTATTCGCGACAGAGCGGACAACTGTATCATCGTATGTTCTATTGAAAACTTTGACCCTATGGGTGTTCATACAGGAGACTCTATTACAGTTGCCCCTGCCCTTACATTAACAGACAAAGAGTACCAAAGAATGCGTGATGCTTCTTTCGCAATTTTAAGAGAAGTTGGTGTAGATACAGGTGGTTCAAATGTTCAGTTTTCTATAGACCCTAAAACAGGACGTATGATTGTTATTGAGATGAATCCTCGTGTTTCACGCTCATCTGCACTTGCATCAAAAGCTACCGGGTATCCTATTGCCAAAGTTGCAACACTTTTAGCTGTCGGATTCACGCTTGATGAGATTCAAAATGACATCACAGGAACACCTGCTGCGTTTGAGCCGGTTATTGATTATGTTGTAACAAAAATACCTCGTTTTACATTTGAAAAATTTCCTGAAGCACAAAGCACATTAAGTACATCTATGAAATCCGTCGGTGAAGTTATGGCAATCGGTCGTACTTTTAAAGAGTCTGTTCAAAAAGCACTCTGTTCACTTGAAACAGGACTTTGCGGTTTTGATGATATTGATGCAGATGATGAATTTGTCAAACATGAAATCCGTCGTCCAAATGCCGATAGAATTCTTTATGTTGCTGAGGGTTTTCGCCGTGGTATGAGTATAGAAGAGATGTTTGATACATGTCAGATAGACCCATGGTTTTTATACCAAATGCAAGAGATGATAGAGACAGAAGCAACTGTTACAGATAAAATTCTTTTTGATGATGCATTAATGCGAAAAGTAAAAGTTGATGGTTTTTCTGATAAAAGAATTTCACAGCTTATCAAGAAAAACTCTAATGAAAGTGTCAGTGAAGATATAGTCTATGAAGCAAGAAAAAAACTCGGTGTCAGTTTGGAATATAATGAGGTTGACACCTGTGCTGCTGAATTTGAAGCGCTCACACCGTACCTGTATTCAACGACTAACATTACAAAACTGCCAAATATTACAAACCGACAAAGCGATAAAATGGCATGCCCCTCGGGTAAGAAAGTTCTTATTTTAGGCGGTGGACCAAACAGAATCGGACAGGGAATAGAGTTTGACTACTGTTGTGTACATGCTGCATTTGCACTTAAAGAAATGGGTATAGAGACTATTATGTATAACTGTAACCCTGAAACAGTCTCTACTGACTATGACACATCTGATGTTTTATATTTTGAGCCTATTGATTTTGAACATGTAAGAGAAGTAATAGAAAATGAAAATCCTGATGGAATTATAGTTCATTTTGGAGGGCAGACTCCGCTTAAACTTGCTGATTCTTTAACAAAAATCGGTGCAAAGATTTCAGGAACACCATCATCTGTAATTGATTTGGCAGAAGACAGAGAACAGTTTTCAGATTTTGTAAAAGCACATAATCTCAAACAACCTGCAAATGGTCTTGCCCGTACAAAAGAAGAATCATATGTCATAGCAAATAGACTAGGCTACCCTGTTCTTGTTCGTCCATCTTTCGTTCTTGGCGGTCGAGGTATGCGCATAGTTTATTCTGAAGATGAACTTCGCCAGTACATGGACTTGGCAATTTCTGTTTCAAATGAAGCACCTGTTTTAATTGACAAATTTTTAGATCAGGCTATTGAACTTGATGTTGATTGTATTTGTGACGGCAGTGATGTTTATATTGGTTCTGTTATGCAACATATTGAAGAAGCAGGTATTCACTCAGGTGACAGTGCATGTTCATTGCCTCCGATGAATCTAAGCAAAGAGATGATAGAAAAAGTAGAGCAGCAGACAAAAGTTATTGCTCTTGGTCTTGGCGTACGAGGACTTATGAATGTTCAATATGCAATTTATCAAGATGAAATTTATCTCATAGAAGTAAACCCTCGTGCATCCCGTACTGTTCCTTTTGTTTCAAAAGCAACCGGTATGCCTCTTGCAAAAGTAGCAACGCGTGTAATGATGGGTGAAACACTGAGAAGTTCATTAGAATATTATGACAAATATAATATTGTTGAAGAACATAACGGACTGCTTCGTCCTCGTCTAAAAGGTCATGTATCTGTTAAAGAAGCAGTTTTTCCTTTCCATAAACTATATGGAGCTGATTTGGTTTTAAGCCCTGAGATGAAATCAACAGGTGAAGTTATGGGAATCAGTAAAAGTTTTGGTATCAGCTTTGCAAAAGCACAACTCAGCGCAGGAAATAAAATCCCTACAGGTGGAACATGTTTTCTCTCTTTTGTAGATACAGACAAAAAATATGCTCCTGAAATAGCTAAGGGCCTACTAGAGCATGGATTTAAACTCGTTGCTACAAAAGGAACACAAAAAGCTATAGAAGATGCAGGTATAGATTGTGAAGTTGTACTAAAAATCTCTGAAGGCCGTCCAAACATCGAAGACAGCATGAAAAATGATGAAATATCTATGGCAATCAATACATCAGACAACAATACATCTAAAAAAGATGCCGTAGTCATTCGTCAAGAGGTACTCAAAAGAGGTATTCCGTACTTTACCACACTCAGCGCAGCAAGAGCCCTTATACTTGCACTTGATGAAATGGAAGATGAAAAATGGTCAAGCTCAACAGCACTGCAAGACTTTCTAATATAGATACAAAAATAATACTAACACAAACCGACACTACTGTCGGTTTTTTGTCACAAGATGCCCTGAAATTATGTGACATTAAATCCCGCCATCCATCAAAACCATTTATAAAAGTTTATAAAAATTTTAAAGCCCTCAAGCAAGACAAAAAAAGAGTGCCAAACGCTCAAAAAAATCGAGTCAGACGGCTAAAAAAAACAACTTTTATAGTAAAAAACTTTTCTTTTAGAGTTACCAACGATCCATTACACTCATCTTTTTTAAGAGAAATACAATGGAAATATTCCACTTCAGCCAATGAAAGCGGAAAAAACTTTTCAAGAATTTTTTGTGAAGAAAAAGCTGATATAATTGTAGAAGACAAAAACAAACTCTTTGAAGGTAAAGCTTCAAAACTCTACAAAATAAACAACAAAAAGATAAAGAGGTTACGATGAGCAAAGTAATTCAAGCACTGCTAAGCGGAATGTTTTTTACATTTATACTGGATTTTTTCGTGATATTGGGCGTTAAAGTAAATTACATAGAATTTTATGATGTACATGTATACTACAATATTTTATTTGCAGATCATCAAAATCTATTTCTATTTCTATTTTTCACCATCATTATTGGATACTTGGTCATATATGCAAATACAAAAACAGCTCTTATTGTGATTGGCTCACTGTTTGTACTCTCTTTTTCTACACTCATTCCTCCAATTGGTAAAGCAGTTGGTGAGATGATGCTTATGAAAAAAAATATTACACTAAAAACAGATAAGTTCACTTATCATGGAGATATTTACTATGATGGCAGAAAAACTGTAACATTTTACGATTATAAACTAAAAAAAGTTATAATTCTAAATAAAAATAAAATTCGAGGTCAATACTAAATGAAACATATTTCTTCAATTGCCAGCGGAGTTGCGTTAGGAACTGCCGGTGTTTTAATGATGAGTACACTTACAGGGTGCCAGCAAAAACAACAAGAAGCACAAAATAAATTTTTGGTTATAGAACAACAGCCAAACGGCAAATATAAAGTTGTAGAAGAGATGCCGACAGAAGGTCCTTCTCGTGCAATTATCAGAGAGCGTGATGCAGATGGCAGAGTCACAGAGCGTTTTATGAATGAACAAGAGATGAAGAAGTTAGCCCAGCAAGAGTACCAAAAAGTAGAAAATGGAACAAGTGAAACACTCCAAGACAATTCAGGAAGTGCCGGTATGGGTCTTGCAGGGACTATTTTAGCCGTTGCAGCCGGAAGTTTAATGGGAAATATGATTGGTAATGCGCTTATGAATAACAAAAACTTTTCAAGAAACTCAAGCAGTGTAAACAGAAGTGCATACAGTCGTTCAGCAGCAGG
>CAZDEM010000036.1:0-12644 GCA_964504315.1 uncultured Sulfurimonas sp. | reverse complement strand
ATGACTCTGTGTTTGTTGCTAATAACTCTGTTAAAAATCTTTCAGTATTAGCTGCATGGGTTTATGGTTTTGAAGGTGTAGTTGATGCTCCTACTACTGATACAAATACAGTTCTTTTACATGCTGTATATAGCGTAATGCCAGAATTAAAAGTAACTGCTTATGACTATATGATCGCTGATGCTCATGATACATATGGTTTAGCTTTAACTGGAAAAGTTAATGCGGATATGGCAAAATTAAATTATCGTGTTGAGTATGCTAAACAGGGTGATGCTAGTATGAATATTCATGGTGGTACTAAAGCTAAAGCTGATGCATACTACTATAACCTAGATTTAGGTGCAAATGTAAACGGTATTTTAGCCGGTGTTAACTATGAGTTCTTAAGTGGTACAACTGGAAGTGATGGTAAAACAGCATTTGGTACTCCATTGGCAACAGGACACAAATTTAACGGTTGGGCAGATAAATTCTTGGCAACTCCAACAGGTGGTTTAAAAGATGCAAATGTTCGTTTAGGTTATAAAGCTAATGGATTTGGAAAACTACTTGCTGTTTATCATAATTTTACAGCTGATAAAACGATGGGTGGTGTTGATGACTTAGGTTCTGAAATTGATGTTGTCTATGTAAATAAAATTCCTGGCGTAAATGGTTTAACAGGTCTTTTAAAATATGCTGATTATTCAAAAGGAACAGTTGCTGGTTATACTAATGATGTTAAAAAAGCATGGGTTGGTTTAGACTATAAATTTGCTACTAAATAAAAAGCAAATTTCATTCAACAAGCAAAGCTTCTTGGCTTTGCTTAAAAAAGAGTTTCTACAAATTTCATATTAACTCCGGGCTTAGATAAAGTTTTATTTATCTAAGCTTTTTTTACTTCTTCTATACATTAAATCTAAAATGCATAATATCACCATCTTGAACGATATACTCTTTACCTTCAAGTCTCATTTTTCCGGCTTCTTTTGCTTTGGCTTCTCCACCGCATGCAACAAAATCTTCATATGCAATAACTTCGGCACGAATAAACCCTTTTTCAAAGTCATTATGAATGGCTGCTGCAGCTCTTGGGGCAGTTGAATTTTTACGGATTGTCCATGAGCGAACCTCTTTGACACCGGCTGTAAAGTAGCTCATTAGACCAAGCTTGTCAAAACCTTTATGTATGATTTGCTCTAGTCCTGACTCTTGCACACCTAAATCTGTTAAAAATTCCTGTGCTTCATCATCCTCAAGACCTATGAGCTCTTCTTCAATTTTTGCACAGAGTTTAATGAGTTCGCAGTTGTTTTTCTCTGCATGTTCACGTAAAGCTTTTACATATTCATTATCTTCGAGCAGTCCGTCTTCGTCTGTATTTGCACCGTACATGATTTCTTTATCTGTTAAAAATCTTACTTCATTGTTTAATTGTCTGTACTCATCAGAGTCTGCTTTTTCAAAGTTACGCGCGAGATTACCTTCACCTAAAAATTCTAAAAGCTCTTCCGCCATTTCTAAAACAGCTTTTGCAGATTTATCAGCTTTTGCCTGTTTTTTTAGTCTCTCTATTCTGTTTGCAAGTACTTCTATGTCTGCTAAAATTAGCTCACCTTCGATGATTTCAACATCACGTAAAGGGTCGATGCTTCCTTCATTGTGAACAATATTTTCATCTTCAAAACATCTTACAATTTGTAAAATAACTTCTGTTTCGCGAATATTTGAAAGAAACTTGTTTCCAAGACCTTCACCTTTAGAAGCTCCCTTTACAAGTCCTGCAATGTCAACAAAATCCAAAGTAGAGTATTGAATTCTCTCAGGATTTACTATTTTTGCAAGTTCGTGTAGTCTTTTGTCAGGAACAGGGACAACAGCCTTGTTCGGCTCAATTGTACAAAATGGGTAGTTAGCAGCCTCCGCGTTTTGTGCCTTTGTTAATGCATTAAAAGTTGTTGATTTACCTACGTTTGGAAGCCCGACTAAGCCTATTGCTAATCCCATGATATACCTTTATAAATATTTTTTGCAATTATATCGAATTAAGTTTAATATTTAGGTCAGGCTTATTTCATATGAAATGAGAATGCATCCGGTCTGGCGTAATGCCCAGATACATCCAAATTCAATTTGACCTCTTTGGTTTTATTTATATTTATTTTAGCATATAAAATATCTTCTTTTTTATTTAAAGGTCCAGATATTATATTGCCACTTGGTGCAACAATTACACTGTTGCCTTCATTAATCCATTTTCCGACATTAGTGTAGTAAGGTTTTAATTCTGGTAGCTGGGAGAGGATATCAGATTTTTTGTATGCCATACAACAGCCAAGAACGTATACTCCGCCCTCTCTGGCTATATGTTGCATGCTGGCCTGCCACGTTGTGCTTTCATCATAGGTAGGTGCTACATATATTTCTATGCCCTCCGTATAGAGTTTATATCTTGCCAGTGGCATATAGTTTTCCCAGCATGTTAATCCTCCTATTTTGCCTTTCTTTGTTTTGAAAACTTTGAGTGTGTTAGAGTCGCCATAACTCCAGATGATTCTCTCAACCAATGTCGGAACAAGTTTCTGATGCTTTCCTAAAACTTTCCCATTATTATTGATATAGAGTACAGTATTGTAAATTGATCCGCCACTTTTACTCCTTTCATTTATACCAATAATAATCATAATATTTAATTGTTTGGCAATTTTTGAAAGTTTTTTTACATGTAAGTCATTAATAGTTACTGAACTTTTCAATAACTTTGCATACAGTTTTTGATGTAAACTGATATTACCGGCGGGGACGTTCCAAATCCAATCCGGATACCCCGGTAAAAAAACTTCAGGAAAAAGGACGAGTTCTGCACCCTTGTCAGCAGCCTTTTGAATAAGTCTGCAAGCTTTCTCAACGCTTGCATCAAGATTTAAAAGAACAGGAGCAGCCTGAACGACAGCAATTTTAAACTTATTTTTACTCATAACGAACCTCCCTAAAGGGCTATTTTATATTCTACATATTTATAACTGTATATTATATATTAACAACTGGTTAGTTACTATACTGATGAAAAATTTTATATTAAGTCGTCATTGCTTCTTTTTTGTTATACTTTTGCACTTTTAAAACAAGAAGAAGGATTATTTATTATGAGTGTACTTTTAGAATTTGCAATGTTTCCGACATCAGATAACTGCCGTGAGGGCTCAAGTGTTTCAACACAGGTGGCAAAAATTATAGATGCCATAGATAAAAGCGGTGTAGCATATCAACTCACACCTATGGGGACAATTGTAGAAACTGCAACTATGAAAGAAGCGTTAGATGTCATTGCACTGGCTTATGAACAGGTTAGTGATTGTGAACGAGTCTACTCTTCACTGAAATTTGATATACGAAAAAACAGTGAAGATAGATTAACTACAAAAATAAAATCTATAGAGAGTAAACTTAATCGAGTAGTTCAAAAATAATTATTATTCTAAAATTTCAAGCTGCTCTTTTGTTAAAATGGCTCTGGTGTTGTAAATGCATTGCAAATGAATAATGGTAGCTTTCGCTCTTAATTTTGCCAATTTTATGACATCAACTTCCAAATCTTTTGGATTGGAACCTGCAAAGCTTGCTTTTACTATTTTTAATTCAAGAGGATTTATCTCTTTTGCTAAAGATTTTGCACCATATATAGTCTCTTTCCTGATTTTTACTAACTTTTTCTTTTGTGATGGAGTTAATGCTAAATCTTCGTCATCCCAAAGAATTTTTACCATCATTGTTAAATGTGGCAATTTGTCTTGAATTAAAAAAGGTTTTGTCTGTACCTTTCTTGCTATATCTGCATTTAAAGTCGTAACTGTTAGCGTTGAAAGAAGTATTATTGAACTTAAGAGTGCTGTAAGTTTCATTTTCATGAGCAATTTACGCATAAACAGAAAGAGTATCTGCAGAACATGATTTCTCGCATTCTACCTTGTCCTTGACCTCCACCTGAACCGTCCATTTTTCTCGTTTGTGTTTGTGTTGCTATACCTGAATTGACTTGCATTTTAGAATCCTTGGTTTAAGATATTGTAATCATATATTAGTAGTGTTAGCACAACGTTAATGATAGAGCTGCCCATAATATTTGTTTAAAAGGAATTCATCGATATACTAGGCGTATGAACCGTCTGTTTTTAGCTTTAAAAGTGCATCTTGATAATTATGAAACTATTAAATTTGATTTTTCAAATATTTTAACAGGTAAATGGACACCTGAAGAAAATTTACATATTACGATTTGCTATTTTGGAGATAAGTTCAGCATAGATGAGTTACTAAACAAATTGCCATTATTTGTGGAGAGTATTCCTCCTCTAAAATTAGAGTCATTGGGTTTTTTCACACACAATAAAATTTTATATGCAAAAACAACGAGCAGAGAATTAGAACGCATACATTCAAATATTTGTAAGTCATTAAAATTAAAACAAACAAAATTATTTATTCCTCATGTTACTCTGATGAGAATAAAAAAGATAAATGATACAAAAAAATTTCAGCAGTTAATGCTTACATACAGGGAAAAATATTTAGGCAGTGTGGACACAAATTTTCAACTGATGCAAAGTCATCTGCATCCAAATGGTGCAAAATATGAATGTATCAGTACTATAGAGGAAGTCCAAAAATAGGACTTCAGCTCTATTAGTTCACTTCGTCTCGAACAATTTGAACAGCTTTTACCATATTTCTTAGAGATGGTTTCACTTCTTCGTATTTACGGGTTTTAAGTCCGCAGTCGGGGTTTATCCATAACTGTTCTTTTGGCAGAACTTCAAGAAGAGATTTGATTTGCGTGACTATTTCATCAACAGAAGGAATTCTTGGGGAGTGAATATCATAAACCCCAGGACCTACCTCTTGTTTGTAGCCGACTTTTGCAAAGATTTTAAGCAGTTCATTCCCACTTCTGGCAGTTTCTATGGAGATGACATCTGCATCCATGGCTTCAATTGTAGCGATGATGTCATTAAACTCGCTGTAACACATATGGGTATGTATCTGCGTCTCTTTACGTGCAGAACTGACAGCAAGTTTAAAGTCTCTTACAGCCCAATCTTCATACTCTTGCACTTTTGTTTTTCTCAAAGGATAGCCTTCTTTAAAAGCAGCTTCATCGACTTGAATCATCTTAATGCCTGCTTTTTGCAAATCATCTACTTCATCACAAATCCCAAGTGCAATTTGCTTGCTTACTTCACTTCTTGGCATATCGTCACGTACAAAAGACCAGTTTAAAATTGTGACAGGACCCGTGAGCATACCTTTCATTATTTTTTTAGTTTTGCTTTGTGCGTACGTTGTCCAGTCCACAGTCATTGGCTTTGGACGAGATATATCACCGTAAATAAAAGGCGGTTTTACACAGCGGCTGCCATAACTTTGCACCCAGCCGTTTTGACTGAATCCATAACCATTGAGCTGTTCTCCAAAGTATTCGACCATATCATTTCTTTCAGGCTCACCATGTACCAGAATCTCAAGTCCGCACTCTTCCTGAAAAGCTACACAATCATCTATATATTTTTTCATTTCATTTTCATAGCTTAATTTGTCTAAATTCCCATTTTTATATTCACGTCTGGCATGCCTTACTTCCGGTGTTTGAGGAAAAGAACCTATAGTCGTTGTCGCAAGCGGCAAATATTGAAGCTTCTCTTTTTGTATTTGGATTCTCTCTTCATAGTTTCCATTACGTTGGAATTTAGTGATGTTTTTTACTCTGTTTTGCACATTCTCGTCATGGATGAGTTTTGATGTTTTTCTTGAACTGTTTGCTGTTGTATTTTTTTCTAAAGCAGTAATTTCATTTTCGTTCAAACTACTTTTTCCATGGAAGAAGAGTTTTGAAACTAAAGTGATTTCATCAAGCTTTTCAATACCGTAACTCAGCCAATTTTTTATCTCATGGTTCATTTTTTCTTCATATTTCAAACTGAAGGGTACATGTAATAATGAACATGATGAGGAAATTAAAATATTTTCCTTGTTTACATGTAACGCTATTTTATCAAGCAAATGTATTGTTTTTTCAATATCATTTTTCCAAATATTTCTACCATCTACCACACCTGCAATGAGTGTTTTGTTTGAATTTGCGATGAGTGCGAGTGAATCAAAATTTTCCACGCCGTATAAAAAATCAAGACCAAGCGCCCAAACAGGTGTATTTACAAGTATTTTAGTCGCTTCACATGAGTTTTCAAAATATGTTACAACTGCAATTTTAATATTTGAAGATATATTGGCAAGTTTATCATAAGTCGGTTTTATAAGACTGAGTACTTTTGTATCAAGGTCTTTGGCAAAAATTGGTTCATCTATTTGCACTGTAACTGTGTCATCAAGTTTTGCTAATTCTTGTAGAAGTTCTTCATAAACAGCAAAAACTTTAGAATATAACTCGTAAGTATCTCCACCGTCAATTCTTTTGCTGAGTCCTAAAAATGTAATAGGTCCTATGATATTTATCTTACATGTAAGCCCGTGTTCTTGCGCCTCTTTATACTCTGCTATGATTTTTTTTGCATCTAAAGAGTAGTTGTCTTGCAGTGATAATTCAGGAACTATATAGTGGTAGTTTGTATTAAACCACTTTGTCATTTCCATAGCAACGGCTTCTTTGTTTCCTCTTGCCATTGCAAAATAGAGTTCTTCATCTTTAAGGTCTGCAAATCGTTTAGGTACGGCATTAAGCATTACAGCCATATCGAGCATGTTGTCATACAATGAAAAATCATTCGAGCTGATATGTTCAATACCTGCATTTTTTTGATAGTCCCAATGTTTTTGTTTGAGCTCTTTGGCTACTTTTTGAACCTCTGTAAAGTCACTTTTTTTTGCCCAAAAATTCTCAAGTGCAAATTTTAGTTCTCTTTGTTCTCCAATTCTAGGAAATCCTACTATATACGTATTTTTTGACATAACTATATCCTTTGTTTTGTGTCATTTCTGACATTAATGTTTATTTGTTTTTGTAAAGTTTTTTGATTTTTTTCGGAAGCAAGGTTTTAACCTTGCCCTTAGGCTTTAAAGCAATTTAGCCTAGACTAAAGTCTAGGTTCCGAAGAGCATTTAGTGCTTGAAAATCTTGCTTCCGAATATATTAAAGGGATAGTGAAAGAGGAGGGTGTACACCACTGCGGCGAAATGCAAAACATACAGTGTAGAAAGGACATCTCGGAATGTAGTGGTTGAGTAAAACCATCAATTTTGATTTGATGGTAAAAAAGAGATGACAGTGACATGGTTTTGAGCTGTTAAATAGCGCTAATGCAGTTGCAATAAACAGTTCTTTTAATGACATCTTCTCTCCTTTTTTAAAATTGTTTCGAAATTATATCACAATTATTTTATGCTCTTTAAAAATTCACTCATAAAACGAACACCGGCACCGGTTCCTCCATATACATTCACGTCCCATGGACTCTCAGTATAAGCGCTTCCGGCTATGTCAAAATGCAGCCATTTGTCTTTGTTTTCTTCTTTTATAAAGTTGTCTAAAAAAAGTCCTGCCGTAATAGCTCCACCGTATGGTTTGTTTGAAATATTGCAGATATCTGCAATTTCACTTTTAAGCTGTTTTTTCAGGTATTTGTTGAATGGCAATGAAGCTGTTAGCTCTCCGGCTCTGCTGGAAGCTTTTGAAATGTCATGTCTTAATCTGTTTGAATGTCCCATTACTCCTGTTGTGTATTGTCCAAGAGCAACCATACATGCACCTGTAAGTGTTGCAAAATCAAACAAATAGTCAGCTTCTACTTTCTCTTGCGCATAATCCAATACATCTGCAAGAACCAAACGACCTTCTGCATCAGTATTTCTCACTTCTATTGTATCGCCTTTGCGAGATGTTAAAACATCATCAGGCTTATAAGCATTACCGCCTATCATGTTTTCAACTGCACCGACAAAAGCATGCACTTCAATGTCGAGTTTTAATTCACTTACTGCTTTAATGATGCCTAGCACCGCACATGCTCCGGCTTTGTCCATTTTCATAGTTACCATAGAAGTTGCAGGTTTTAGACTGAGTCCGCCGCTGTCATATGTTAAACCTTTTCCGACTAAAGATATGATCTTTTTAGGATTTTTCGGTTTATATGCCAAATGAAGAAGTTTTGTGCCGTGACATGATGCACGTCCGACTGCAAGCATCGCTTCACATTTTTCTTTTTTAAGCTCTTTTTCTCCTAAAATAGTACACTCAAGAGAATTTTTACGTGCTAATTTTTTTGCCAGTTTTGCAAACGAGGGCGGGTTTAAATCATCCGGTGCGACATTTACGATGTCACGTGTGTAACATGTTGCATCAGCTATGATAACGGCTTCTTCAAAAGCCTCTTTTAGAGCTGCTACATCGTTACATGTAAGGTAGATATTTTTTAGTTTTATTTTTTCTTTTTTTGTTTTGTATTTGTTAAACTCATATCCGCCGAGTACTATTGCATCTACGACAGCTTTTATACTGTTCTTCTCAACCGCAATACTTGCAGATTTATAATTTGATGTTTTGAGAGATTTTATTGCTGCTGTAGCAGCACTGCGGATATTATCATTGCTGTTGTCTTCAATACCACACATAAGTAAGTTCTTTTCATATAAAGAACATATGCTGTCCTGTTTAGCTTTGAAACCTGCTTTGTTAAGCAGTTTGTAAGATTTGTGTGAGCCTAACTCCTTGCTAGTAATAAATTCTACAACTAAATTGTTTGGTGCGTCATATGCTTGAGAAGCAATTAATTTTATATTCATAGTGTTCCATTTCGTAAATTTATTTTCTATATCATAGCAAAATATTAGCAACAAAGAATAAAATGACAAATTTATGATAAAATATTTATATGGAAAAAAAACAAATTTTAATACTAGAAGTTAATCAACATAATTATGATGTTTTAAATACATTGCTTGCACAGAATGAGTTTATATGTAAAGCCGTCTTAGATAAAGATGCGTTTAATACAATAAAAAAGAGTATATATGATTATAATCTTATCTTGGTAAATGTGAGTATTAATTATTTGAAGCCCAATGAAATCATATTTGAGAGTGAGTTTGATAGTTCTGTGAAAATTCCGACTATCTTTTTAGACAGTGAAGAACTGTACTCTAAAGATAAACTTCGTGAATGTTTTGAAGCCGGTGCCTGCGATTATATTAAAAAACCTTTTGAATCTTTTGAAGTTGTAAGGAGGGTTTCCTATCACTCTGGAGAGTTCTTAAAAATGCAAGAGTATAGGTTGAGAATGGACAAACTTGCTAATCTTGCATCGGTTGACCAACTTTCTAAATTAACATCAAAAATGCAGATGCAGGCTATATTAAAGCATCAATTAGACTACTTTAACCGCTATAAAACTGACACGACTATTGTCTACTTCAGTCTTATAAATATTAATAAAATTATTGGAATATTTGGTTTAAGCCATGGCGAAAAACTTATATCTCTGTTTGCAAAAGAACTCAAAAATTTAATTCGGGCATCGGATGTGCTGGCACGATGGGAAGGATCTGATTTTATTCTTATATTGACCAATACCAGTGAAAAGTCATCAGAAACTTTTATTAAAAAAGTAAGTGCTGAACTTTTAAGAATAGAATCATTGAAAGAATTGAACCTTGAAATTGCTTTTGGTATTACAAGTTTTATGGAAAATGATGAAATGAAGATTGTTATAGAGAGAGCTAAATATGCGCTAAATGAGGCAAGACAACAAAGATATGGAAAAATCTTTATTGCCTAATGCTGCCTAATCGAAGTGTAAAATATCTTTAGCTTGAATCATATCTTTATCACCGCGGCCTGATAAATTGACTATAATGAGTTTTCCCTCAATATTTTTCATTTTTTTCAAGTATGCTACGGCATGAGAACTCTCAAATGCAGGAATTATTCCCTCTTTTTGAGAAAGCCACACAAAAGCATCCAAAGCTTCTTGATCAGTTACATTGTCATATGAAACTGATTTATTGTCTTTGTGAAAAGCATGTTCAGGTCCAATACCCGGGTAATCAAG
The DNA here is from genome assembly GCA_964504315.1 of uncultured Sulfurimonas sp. GTDB lineage: Bacteria > Campylobacterota > Campylobacteria > Campylobacterales > Sulfurimonadaceae > Sulfurimonas. The sequence goes on along the minus strand of CAZDEM010000036.1, from coordinate 2,601 downwards.
CCCGGCGCTAATAGAGTGAGCTTCAAGAACTTGTCCATCTTCATCCTGAAGTAAATAACTCATTTGACCATGCAAAACACCTGGACGTCCTTTTTCTAAAGAGCAGCCGTGCTTGTTCGTTTCAATACCTAAGCCGCCGGCTTCGATACCGATACATTGTACCTCTTTATCTTCTAAAAAGTGTTGGAATGTACCTATAGCATTACTACCGCCGCCTATGCAGGCTATAACATAATCCGGTAATCTGTTCTCTTTTTCCAAAATCTGCGCTCTTGCTTCCCAGCCGATAATTGCCTGAAAATCTCGTACCATCATAGGGTAGGGGTGTGGACCTGCAACCGTTCCGATAATGTAAAAAGTATCTCTTGCATTTGTAACCCAGTGCCGGATGGCATCGTTCATTGCATCTTTAAGTGTTTTGCTGCCGCTTTGCACACTATGTACCTTTGCACCTAAAAGTTTCATACGAAAGACATTAAGCTCTTGTCTCTCTACGTCTTTTGCACCCATAAATATTTCACATTCTAAATCTAAAAGTGCGGCTATAGTTGCAGTTGCTACTCCATGCTGTCCTGCACCTGTTTCAGCTATGACTTTTTTATAGCCCAGTCGTTTTGCCATTAAACCCTGCGCGATTACATTATTGACTTTATGTGCGCCGGTATGATTTAAATCTTCACGTTTGAGGTAAACCTTTGCACCGATTTCTTTGGAAATATTTTCGGCATAAAAGAGAGGACTTGGACGACCTACGTAATCTTTCAAATAGTAGTCTACTTCTTTCCAAAAATCTTCATCAAAACGGATAGCTTCGTACTCTTCTTTGAGCTGAAGCAGTGCCGGCATGAGTGTTTCAGGCACATAACGACCGCCGAAAATTCCAAAATGTCCATTTTCATCAGGATCATACTTTGAAGGAGTGGGAATATACATTATTATTTAACCTCTATTACTGAATAAACATCAGTTTTGTCTTGTAATTTTTTTATACCGTCTAGGAATGTGAGTCCTAAAATAAAACAGCACTCTACGCACTCGGCACCTGTTTGATTTACAAGTGTTGCCGCCGCATTTGCCGTACCGCCCGTTGCTATCAAATCATCAATAACCAGTACTCTTGCAGCTTCTTTTTCTCCAAAAGCATCTATATGCACTTCTATCTCATCTATACCGTATTCTAGTGCATATTTTTCGCTGATAGTCGTGTACGGAAGCTTGCCTTTTTTGCGAATAGGCACGAACCCGAGACCGAGCATTTGTGCAAGAGCCGCTCCAAATATAAATCCGCGGGCATCAATACCGGCAATATAGTCAAGATTGTACTCTTTATATCTTTGGTATAAATGGTTCATCAAAACACCATACGCTTCTTTATTATTTAGTAAAGTAGTGATATCTTTAAATACAATACCCGGTTTTGGAAAGTCTTTTATATCTCTAATTGAATTTTCTATGATTTGTTTTTCAGTTTTACTCAGTGTTATCATTTTCATCCTTTATAAAAGCGCATCAATGCGACCCTCTAATGCATTGATTTTTGCATTGAGTCTGTCTACTTCTTGTCTATGTTTTGAGTTTCTTTGTTTTAAAACTTTTAACTCGTTTCTCAGTTTTGTCAGTTCTTCGCTTAATATATCAACATTTCCAAGTGCACGTTGGAGTTGAATTTGGTACTTTCGTATCAAAATTTCCGCTTCTTGAAGCGTTAATTTCATCAAATCATTGCTTCTTTGTTCTTTGTTTGTAATACTTTTAAAGTAAAACATTTTTACAAACAGGTATATAGAAACAATGGAGAGTATTGTTAAAAGTGACCATTCCCAAAACATAAAATTTCCTTTATTTTTTAATCAATCTCGATTTTTGCCACTCTTTGAGTATGACGACCGCCCTCAAAACTGCCGGCAATCCATGCATCTATTATAGATTCGGCAACACCTTTTCCGATGATGCGCTCGCCAAAGCATAAAATATTTGCATCATTATGTCCGCGGGCTACAATAGCCGTATAGGCATCATGGCAAAGTGCCGCACGAATACCGTGATGTCTATTCGCTGCCATACTCATACCGATACCACTGCCGCAGATTAAAATACCTTGTGATTTTTCATCTTCTAAAACAGCAGTTGCAACCTTATGTGCATAATCAGGGTAATCCACTCTGTCTTTTGTAAAGGGACCAAAATCATGTACTTCATGCCCTTTTGCTTTTAAAAGTTCAACTGTCCAGTTTTTTAATTCTAAACCTGCATGGTCTGTGCCTATATAAAATTTCATCTTTTCTCCTTTTTACGATAATAGTAAATTTATAATTGCCTGTACCGGCATAAAAAGTACATATTGATTTAATGGTGTCATTAAAATTATAAGTACAATGATAATTCCATATCTGTCATATTTGTAATAAAACTCTGCAATGGAATTTATTTTATATTTTAACGCAAGATGCATTAAAAAATGCCCACCGTCAAATTGTGGAATCGGAAGCAGGTTAAATACTCCTAAAACAATGTTGATAATAAGTAGTTGATACACAAATATATATAAAAATATATAAAAAAGTGAGTCAGCTGTTGTCGGTGTATGCATAGCAGTTAATG